>CAZHAY010000059.1:1519-16676 GCA_964530545.1 uncultured Marinobacter sp. | reverse complement strand
TCGCGGCCTTGTTAGTAAAGGTCACGGCAAGGATACCGGTGGGCGGCACACCATCAACCTGCATCAGCCACGCCATACGATGGACCAGCACCCGGGTTTTACCGCTACCGGCACCGGCGAGCACCAGCAGGTGGTCATTCTGAGCGGTGACCGCTTCGCGCTGGGCGTCGTTGAGGGGATCAATGATGGGGGAGACATCCATGGGAACTGACTTCTGGCTGGTGGCTTTCGGATTGCTGAATCAAGCGAAGCAGTATATCAGGACTCGCTGAAAACGGCCTGAACCGATCGGAAGTCAGGCGGCTGCCAACGCCGACCGTTTACAGGCCCTGCACACCGACCTGGAAGCCATGCGCGACCTCACGTCCCGCATTCACTACACAGCCCGGACTGTGTTAACGGAAGGCTTCAACAGCACCAACGTCTACACCTTCAAAATCGACGCGGCATTTTAAGGGGCTGACATGAAGAATCCTGTACTGCTTTTCGTTACCGCCATGCTGTTCAGCCCGGCCCTGCTGGCTGACGTCGTGGTTATCGGCCATCCGTCAACCTCAGAGGCCGTCACAGTCAATACCGTTCGCGATATTTACCTGAACCGCAGCAAAGCGCTGACGCCCTTCGAACTGCCGGAAGGCCACGCGGTTCGTGGTGAGTTCCATGAAAAGGTCACCAGCCGGAACGACGCACAGCTGAAGGCCTTCTGGTCCCAGCAGGTGTTCACCGGCCGTGGTAACCCACCCCAGGTACAACCCAACCCGGCGGCGGTGAAGTCTGCGGTGGCATCCACGCCCGGCACCATAGGCTACATTGACTCTGCGGATGTGGATGATTCGGTGAAGGTATTGCTGACGCCCTGATTCAGGGCAGGCATGAAAAAAGGCGGTGAGGTTGCCCTCTCCGCCTTTTTTATTGCACCCAGTGTCAGAATCCCCGCGGGACCGCCTGGGGCTCCACAAATTCGAACAGGCCTTCAGCACCGCCTTCCCGGCCGATGCCCGAGGCCTTCATGCCGCCGAACGGCGCTTCCGGAGCGGGGCCGGTGCCGGTGTTCCAGCCCACGTGGCCAAAGCGGAGACCGCCGGTGATGCGCTGGGCGCGGGCTTCGTCTGCCGTGAACACATAGGCCGCCAGACCAAATTCCGTGTCGTTGCCCATCTCGATGGCTTCTTCTTCGGTATGGAACGGCACCAGAGGCACCAGCGGACCAAACGTCTCTTCCCGGAAACAGGCCATGTCAGGTTTAACGCCCGACACCACCGTGGGCGGGAAGAAGAGGGTATCTTTCGGAAGGTCTTCCGGCTCGCGGCCTGCTATCAGCGTCGCACCTTTTTGCAGTGCGTCCTCGAGATGGTCTTTCACCTTATCGAAGCCGGCCCGGTTGATCAGCGGACCGAGGTCCACATCGCCGTTAATGCCATCACCGACAGTCATCCTGCTGACCCGCTCTGCCACCTTTTTCCCGAACGCCTCAAGCACGTTTTCATGGACAAAGATGCGGTTGGCGCAGACGCAGGTCTGGCCGCCGCCCCGGAATTTGTTGGCGATCAGGTTATCGGCCGCTTTTTCCAGGTCGGCATCGTCGAAAATGATATAGGGTGCGTTACCGCCCAGCTCCAGGCCGAGCTTCTTGATCTGCTCCGCCGTGTCGATAATCAGCTTGCGACCGACCTCGGTAGAGCCGGTGAAGCTGAGCATGGGCACGTCGGGGTTCTCGCACAGTTCCTTGCCGATCACGCTGGCCTTGCCCATCACCAGGTTGACCATGCCCCTGGGCAGGTCAACGTTTTCTTCGATCACCCTGAACATGGCAATCATGGTCAGCGGTGTTTCGCTGGCCGGCTTGATCACGCTGGGGCAACCGGCTGCCAATGCGGCGGACAGTTTCTTGGCGATCATGCCGATGGGGAAGTTCCACGGGGTGATCAGGCCGACGACGCCAACCGGACGATAATGAACCGTCCAGGTGCAGTCCCGGGGCTTTTCTTCCAGCGTCTGAGCAGCGAGGCCACCGATGGTTTTAGAAAAGTAATCGAAAAAACCGGCCGCATAGTCCACTTCGCCCTGGGCCTCGTTCAGGGGCTTGCCGTGCTCCAGGCAGAGGATACGACCGATTTCCTCCTTGTTGGCCTTGAGCGCATCACGGATGCCCTCCAGCCACTGGCGTCGGGTCTCGATGGGATAGGGCTCGGTCAGTCGCAGGGCCGATTTGCCGGCCTCAATGGCGGCTTTGACATCCTCGGCTGGCATGGACGGCGCCCTGGCGAGCACTTTACCGGTCGCCGGGTTGTAGACGTCGAAGGTGGCATCGCCCGTGGCCGTCCACTGGCCGCCAATGTAGCCCTTGAGATGTTGCAACAGGGGTGATTCGATCATGATGGTTCCTCGTTCTGATAGACAGTCTTTTTTATTGAATGGGAAGCTGTCCGGATACTGACAATGTCGTCCTGGAGTGACTGCTGATCAGGCTATCGGACACCCAGAAGTCCGGGCTGGAATGCTGAATTTATTCAACCATATTGGCTGCCTTTACTGCGACTGTAAAGGCGATCCGCCAGGGCCGGCAGACATGGCGGCACTGACTATACTGGTCAGACTTGCACGACATTCCGGAGGCCGAAGCATGAAAGCGTACTTCCATCCGTCACAGGATCTGCACACGCCGAAAACCTACTTCACCCGGGGTCAGATGCGCCAGCCCCAGGAAGTGGCCGACCGCACCAGACAGATGCTGGAAGGGCTCAAAGCCCTGGGCGTTGAAGTGCTGCAACCTGCGGATCAGGGCGCCGGCCCCATCTCGGACATTCATGATCTGGGCTACCTGCGCTTTCTGGAGTCTGCCCATCAACGCTGGATGGAACAGGACGACTGGGGCGAGGAAGTCATCTCCAACATCTTCGTACGCACCCCCAACCACTTACAGGGCATTCTCGCCGAAGCGGCCCGCTATCAGGCCGACGGCAGCTCACCCATCGGACCGGATACCTGGCAGGCGGCCTACTGGTCAGCCCAGTCAGCCCTTGGCGCCGCCGATGCCATCAAGGCCGGTGACCGGGTCTCCTATGCCGTCTGCCGCCCGCCGGGGCACCATGCCCGCCGCGATGCCGCCGGCGGTTTCTGCTATTTAAACAATGCCGCCATCGCCGCCCAGCACCTGCAGGACCGGTTTGCCCGTATCGCGATTCTGGATACTGATATGCACCACGGCCAGGGGGTGCAGGAAATCTTCTACGACCGCAGTGATGTGCTTTACGTTTCGATCCATGGCGATCCCACCAACTTCTATCCGGTGGTGACCGGCTTTGAAAGTGAGCGGGGCGAAGGCGATGGGTATGGCTACAACATCAACTACCCGATGCCTCATGGCTCCAGCGAACCGTATTTTTTTGACACTCTGGACAAAGCCATGCGGGATATCCGGCTGTACGACCCGGATGTACTGGTGCTCTGTCTGGGTTTTGATATCTACCGGAACGATCCACAAGCCAAGGTATCGGTGAGCTCCGAAGGCTTTGGCCGGCTGGGACAGCAGTTGAGCCAGTTGCGCCTGCCCACCCTGGTGGTGCAGGAGGGCGGCTATGATCTGGAATCCCTGAGCGAGAATGTACAGCGGTTCTTTACGAGCCTGGGCGGCCTGTAGACCGCCTGCCCTGTCAATCGCCTCTAATGCACCAGCCAGTAATAGAGCCGCCCGATATGCTCATACACCAGCCGGGTGCTCTGTTGCAGGTAATAGCTGCGCGGCAGGAAACCGAGGCGGTCCCCCTGCCCCGAGTGTGAATACCCCATGGGGGCGGGGATCACCTCAAAACCCCGCTGCTCGAACTCTGGAATCGCCCGGGTCAGATGGGCGGCGTGGGTGACCAGCAGGACGGTGTTCAGGTCGCCAGCGTCCAGTATGCGCGCGCTGAACTCTGCGTTCTCACGGGTGTCGCGGCTCTCGTGCTCCAGCCAGCGGGCCTGAAGACCAAAGGCTTCTTCCAGCATACGGTCCATCAGCTGGGCTTCGGATTCCGCACCATCTATGCCGTTGCGGCCACCGGTCAGTAAAATCGGCAGCCCGGTACGCCGGTGCCACCGCGCGGCTTCGGCCAGCCGGGCCAGCGGTGCTTCCGCGACCGTATCCCTGCCCCGCCAGTGAGGCGCAAGGGACTCCCGTCCACCACCAAGGACCACAATCACTTCCGCCCGGGATGCCTCTTCAAGCGTCGGCACCGGATGATCTTCCAGTCCGGCACTTAACAGAGGCAACGTGGCCGGTATCGATAACAGGTACAAACAGACCATGCTCAGTGCAATCAGCCACCAGCCCGTTCGGGGCCAGCGCCGGATCATCAGCAACCCGGCGACGACCAGCAGGATATTGGCCAGGGGCGGGAGTACAGCGTATTTGATAATGGTGAGCATGGCAGAAATCCATTCAGTCAAGATCAGTCAGGCCCCGGGCCGTTCCTGCCCGGGGCGCAATCACAGCCGTCAGGAGCGGCCCGGCGTGTACACCTTGATATTATCGTGGCCGCCGGCCTTCAGGTGGCCCGCATGTACCAGGCTCATGGTGCCTTTGTCGCAATAGAGCAGGTACTGGCGGTTCCGGTCCAGACCCTCCATCTGCCGGTTCAGTTCGTAGAAGGGAATGCGGATGATTTCATTGTTGGTCATGACCAGCGGAGCACGCTGCTCTTCATCCGGGTGACGGACATCAATAATGACATCCTCGACCGACGGGGTACTAACCAGCTCCACGTCGTCCAGGGTCAGCTCGGGCACCATCATGCGATCGACCGGGGTTTCGGTGCGGTCAGCCACGGCCTGTTCCAGTACGGCCGGGTCCATTTTCGACTCGTCGTACTCGACACGGTCGAGTTTGGCCCGGGTGGCAGGCTTGCGGGAAATAACCCCGCAGTACTCCGGCATGGTGCGGGCGTAGGGCTCAGTGCCGATGTCCTGCGCGATGCGGATAATCTGCTGCTTGTCCATGGCAATCAGGGGACGCAGCACCACCATATTGCTGGCGCGGTCGACCACATTCAGGTTGGTAAGCGTCTGGCTGGAGACCTGGGCGACGGCATCCCCCATAACCAGCCCTTCGACCCGGAGCTCCTCTGCGACCCGGTCGGCGGCTTTCAGCATCATCCGCTTGAGCACCACACCCCAGTGGCGGTGGTTCACCGACTGCATGATTTCGGCGACAACGCCTTCAAACGGCACCGAAATGAACTTCACCGAATGGGACGACCCATACCGTTGCCAAAGGTGGCTGACCACCTGTTTCACCCCGACTTCATGGGCCTGGCCGCCCAGGTTGAAAAACAGGAAATGGCTGCGCAGGCCCCGGCGCATCATCAGGTAGGCAGCCACAGAGGAGTCGTATCCGCCGGACACCAGCGTAATAACGTTTTCCACAGTGCCCATGGGAAAACCACCCATGCCCTCGTGCTTGCGGTGGGAGATATGGAACCTGTCGTCGCGGACATCAATCCTGACCTCAACGTCCGGATCCTTCAGCCGGACGCCTGCGGCCTCGCTTTTGGTTAGCAGGAACCCGCCGACCTGCCGTTCGAGCTCGCTTGAGGTAAAATTGTGCTGGCCAGACCGGCGGGCGCGTACCGCGAAGGTTTTTCCAGCCAGGCGTTCACCAAAGGCCGACAGGGCCTTTTCAGCCACATCGTCCAGATCATGCAGGGGGTAGACCGAGATCTCCTGAATTGTTGAAATACCAGGAATCCGGCTAAGCTCATCCAGTACCAGGCTCAGCAGGCCACGGCCTTCGGGCACGTCCACATTGACCCGGTCCCAGGATCCTTCAACAGCGATGTCGGGGTCGAGTCGGGTGAGTAATTTGCGAATATTCTGGCGGAGCTGGCGCATCTGCTGACGACGAACCGGCTTGCTCTTGATGGCTACTTCAGCAGCCGGGCGAATCAATAACATCATGGGATAAGATCGACTATCGGGTGACTGGCGTATCGCCGGTAAAGGCGTTAGTTTACCCGGTTCAGGGAGTGCCTCAAAATCTGGCCTTGCTGAAAACGGCCAGCGCGAGACACAACGAATCATCAGGAGTCCAACAACACATGCAAAAACAGCCCACTATAGACGCCCGTATCTCTCCCGAAGGCAGCCTTGAAATTCTGTCCAATCACGAAGTGAATCGCCTCAAGGACCGTAGCGAGGGGGGCCTGTACCGGCTGTTCAGGCAGTGTGCGTTGGCGGTGCTCAATACCGGTGCAGAGACAGATGACTGCAAGGACCTGATGGAGGTTTATTCAGACTTCGACATCCGCGTGGTGCCCCAGCCCCGGGGGCTGAAGCTGGAACTGCTGAACGCGCCGGCCAGCGCATTTGTCGATGGTGAGATGCTTCGGGCAATACGTGAGCACCTGTCCTCGGTGTTGCGGGATATCATCTATTCCAACACGATTTCCACGTTCGTTTCGGGCTTTAAGCGGGATAATCCGGAAGACCTCACCAACCTCATCTTTCACATCCTGCGCAATGCCCGGGCTTTGCAGACAGCCCGCTCACCCGACCTGGTGGTGTGCTGGGGGGGCCATTCCATCAGCCGTGCAGAGTATGTCTATAGCAAGGAAGTGGGGCACCAGCTGGGCCTGCGCGGGCTCAGCATCTGTACCGGCTGCGGTCCAGGGGCCATGAAAGGTCCGATGAAGGGCGCCACCATCGGCCACGCCAAACAGCGGATCAAGAACGGCCGCTACATCGGCATCACCGAGCCCGGCATTATCGGCGCAGAGGCACCGAACCCCATCGTTAACGAACTGATCATCATGCCGGATATCGAAAAACGCCTGGAAGCCTTCGTACGCGCCGGCCATGGCATAATCGTGTTCCCTGGCGGGGTAGGTACGGCGGAAGAAATCCTGTATCTGCTGGGGCTGTTGCTGCATCCGGACAATGCGGATATCCCATTCCCCGTGGTGTTTACCGGGCTTAAGGAAAACGCCGGCTACTTTGAGATGATTGACCGGTTTATCCGAAACGCCCTGGGAGACAAAGCCGCAGAGAAATACGAAATCATTATTGATGATCCGGTTCGGGTCGCCCAGGCCATGAAGAAGGGCATCGCCGACGTGGAAACCTTCCGCCGCGCCATGCAGGACGCCTATAATTTCAACTGGATGCTGAAAATTGATCCGGTGTTCCAGTTCCCGTTCCATCCGACCCACGCCAGTATGCGTGCGCTGGAACTGCACCGTGACCAGCCGGTTCACATGATCGCCGCCAACCTGCGCAAGGCATTCAGCGGCATTGTCGCTGGCAACGTAAAAGAGGAAGGCATCCGGCAGGTAGAGACCAAGGGACCGTTTGAGATATCGGGTGATCCGGTGCTGCTGGATCCACTGGAAGAAATGCTGGCCACCTTTGTAGCCCAGAACCGCATGAAGCTGCCCGGCGGCTCTGCCTATGTGCCGAGCTATCGCATCGTCAGTGGCTGAGGCTTATCCCTGATCGGGGTTAAAAGAAACTCCGGAATAAGAAATGGCCGGCGCAGGACCGGCCATTCTCAGTACTGACCGCAACCATCGGCCAGAGCAGGCGTTACTCACCACCAGCCGGAAGATTGGCGTAGTAAGCCGCCAGGTTGGCGATGTCCTCATCACTCAGAGCAGCGGCCTGCCCCATCATGACGGCTGCCTGACCACCGGAACGCTGGTTGCTCTTATAGGCCTTGAGGGAGGAGATCAGATAAGCCTCATTCTGGCCTGCCAGATGGGGATAGCCCGGGATCTGCGCAATGCCGTTCTGACCATGGCATGCAGCACATACGGCTGCCTTGGCCTTGCCGGCCTCCGCGTCACCAGCGGCATTTGCCAGACCAGGCACCGCAAAGGCTGCCAGTACGGCTCCTGTCATTACCAGTTTCTTTACATTCATCAGTCTCTCCATCAGCTTCAGGTAAGTCGCTTGGGCCTTTGCTCAATCTTTTCGGCCGTTCAGTCGTCTCTGCCGGGTTTATAGCATAGCCTCCACTGTACAGCACATGAGTTAGATCAAGAGGTTCCGGCCGGTGCCACAGTGACCTTTGTACACTTTAATTCTGATACAGTTAACTCCACTGTAGGCACTTGTACCCAATCCGGTCAATATCGGGAGAAGCATCCGGCCATATGAGCATCCAAACCTGCGAATTTCCCTGCCGTAGCGGCAAACTCGGCGTGCTCACCCTGGACTCACCGGCCACGCTCAATGCGCTTAGCTCCGGGATGTTCGGCCAGATACAGCGGCAGCTGGACGCGTGGGCAGTTGATGACAGCCTCAGCCTGGTGCTGATCAATACCAGTGGTGATCGTGGTTTCTCCACCGGCGCCGACATACGGGAAATCTACAATGTC
Source organism: uncultured Marinobacter sp. (assembly GCA_964530545.1). Lineage (GTDB taxonomy): Bacteria > Pseudomonadota > Gammaproteobacteria > Pseudomonadales > Oleiphilaceae > Marinobacter. The sequence continues at coordinate 8,325 of CAZHAY010000059.1, read as the reverse complement.
CTCGACCGCCCGGACGCAGCCGACGCCGTAGCCGGTATTGTTGCCCAGGGTTACCGCACCAACTACACCATCCAGACGTTTCCCAGGCCGATCGTCACCGTGGCCCACGGAATTGCCGTCGGCGGCGGCGTGGGGCTTCTGCAGGCCAGCCGTTATCGGCTGGTCACCCCCGACACCACGCTGGCCATGCCGGAAGTCGATATCGGGCTGTTTCCCGGTGCCGGTGCGAGCTGGTTCCTGAATCGACTGCCCGGCAGTATCGGCATGTTCATGGGCCTGACCGGAGCCCGCCTGAATGCCCAGGACGCCATGCGCATCGGAATGGCAGATCTGGCCATTGAGCACGGTCAGCAGGACGAGCTTATCCAGCGGATTACCGACCAGCACTGGACCGGCGACGTCGCAGCGGATGACAGCCGCCTGTTCCGCTTACTCAACCAGTTACCCGAAGCGCCGGCTGACGCCCTGCCTGACAGTAACCTGGCCGTCCACGAACAGAACATCGCTCGCTGCTGTCACCGTGACGAGCTGCCCCGCGTGGTGCAACGGCTGCTGAACAGCACCCTCGCGGACGACTGGTGGCAGAGCTGTATCAACCGGCTTGCCAGCGCCTGCCCGGTCTCGCTGTTCCTTCTTGAGCGCCAGCTGGCCGATGGCCTGCAGATGTCCCTGCAGGATACTCTGCGCATGGAATTGATCATGGCGTCCAACTGCGCGCGGCACCCGGACCTTCGGGAAGGTATCCGCGCCCGCATCATTGACCGGGACAACCAGCCCCGCTGGAGCCATAACGGCCTGACCGACGTCACGGAAGAGTTTGTGGAAAGCCACTTTATGGCACACTGGTTTGAGGCAGAGCACCCGCTGGCGGACCTGTAAACCAGCCCGCGCCCGGTAATCCCCCCGAACAACAGGGATGAACAGACGGACGACCTATGAACCGGCACACTAGCGCGACACTCCGCACAATCGTGGTCCTGATCCTGGCCTGCCTGTGGACGTTGCCAGCTTCCGCCGCCATCACCGACCTGTTGCCGGGCAACACCCAGCAGCAGGAAGATGAGGCCAGCACCACAGACGAAGGTGAGCAGGCAGCGGAACCGAATACCGAAGACACGTCAGACACCGACTCCGAAGAAGAGCCGCCCCCCAGACCATCAGCCCAACCGGTTCAGCCCCGCCTGGAAGAAGAGCCGGAACCGCCCGTCGAAAGCGAACTACCAGCGGCGGAACACGCCGATATCCGCCAACAGATCAATACTCTGCAGAACTCTCTCACGGAGCGACAATCGGCCCTCGCCGCCAGTCAGCGCCGCCTGGACCAGGCGCGGTTACTGCTGGAGCAGGTCGATAACGAATACCGCAGCTTCGAACTCCGGCTGGAAACCGCCGGCCTCAACCTGACCAATGAATACGCCAGCCTGCTGCGCCAGCGACTGGAACGGCTGGAAGCCCAGACCATCGCTGACGGACTGACCGATGGCATCAGCGTCCAGCTGGCCGCCGCCCGGGAAGAGCAACTCCGGCTGGAAGAATTTGAAGCGCTCAGTGCGCCAGAAGACACCGACCGGGGCCGCCTCCGACAGCTGCGCAGCGAGCTGATTGTGCAACTGCACACCGCAGTCACCGAGCATATCGACGTGCTCAACGAGTATTTCAGTGCCGTGGTTGAGCTGCGGGAGCGTTTTTCGGCCTACCAGGAGCTGTTACAGCAGCGGCTGTTCTGGCTGCCCAGTGCTGAGAAAGTCTCTTTCAGCATGATCGGTGAGGTGTACGACGGCCTTCGCTGGCTGGTCTCCGGGTCCCACTGGTCGGAGCTGACAACCACCGTTGAGGATTCCTTCGAGGAGCGGCGCGGTCGGATTATCCTGATTCTGGTGATACTGGTCGTGCTTGTGGCGCGGCGCAAATCCATACGCCAGGGGGTGCTGGCGGCGGGAGAAGACGTCGGGAATGTGGGCAAGGACCGGATCGCCCTGACCCTGAGCGCCATGGGTTTGAGTTTCCTGCTGTCGCTGCCCTGGGTACTGGCGCTCTCAGCCTGTGCCTTATTGCTGAAAGAAGGCAATGCGTTCTATTTAGCAATGTCTACCGGATTCAACGGTGCCGCACTGGTAGCCCTGTTGCTGCGCACCCTGAGCTCTGTCGCCCGGCCTGATGGACTTGCGGAGCGCCATTTTCACTGGAACAGCCGAACTCTGACGGCGATCCGCCACCAGATGCCCCTGTTGCTGTCTATCCTTATACCCATGGTGGTCATCCTCCCCACCATGGGAACGCCTGAAGGAGAGGCCCACAGCAACAGCCTCGGGCGCCTGCTGTTTTTGATTGCCTCAATGGCCCTGGCCTGGTTTGCGTACCGCGTCATGACGGCAATGCTGGTATCGGACCCGACCCGCCGTTTTCTCCAGGCGGCCCGGGTGGCCACGGTGGCTCTTCCCCTGCTATTGGCAGTGGCGTCTCTGTGGGGGTATCACCACACCGCCGTTCAGCTTGAAGGGCTGCTGTTCATCAGCGGTTGCTGGCTGGCTACGGTAATGCTGTTCTATTACCTGGCGCTCCGGGCGCTGGCGGTACGGGAGCGGCGCATGACCCTCAAGCGCCTGCGGGAACAACGGGCGGCGGAACGAAAGCTGGCGGAATCCCGGGAAAACGCCGAAAACTCCGGTGAGGGCATGCCCATCAGCCTGGATATGCCAGAGATGGATCTGCAGGATATCAGCCAGCAAAGCCGCTCACTGGTGCGGATTGTCGCCTGCGTACTGGCGGTTTCGGTGTTGTGGATTTTCTGGGCGGATATCATCCCCGCTCTGCGGGTGTTCGATAACATCACTCTGTGGACCATCGGTGGCGGCGAAGGCAAGGAAGCGGTGCCGATCACCATGGCCGATATGATGCTTGCGCTGCTGTTCGCCATCGGCACCATCCTGGCGGCCCGCAACCTGCCCGGCACCCTGGAGGTGATGGTGCTCAGCCGCTTGGATCTGGAGCCGGGCTCTGGCTATGCGATTACCACGCTGGTGTCATACACCATTGTCCTGATCGGCATACTGGCAGCGCTGGCGGTTCTCGGCGTGCAGTGGGTACGGATGCAATGGCTGCTGGCAGCCCTCGGCGTCGGACTGGGCTTTGGGTTGCAGGAGATCGTGGCCAACTTTGTCTCGGGCATTATCCTGCTGTTCGAGCGCCCCATTCGCGTCGGCGATACGGTGACCATCAATGGTATCACCGGCACGGTTGCCCGAATCCGCATCCGGGCAACCACTTTGGTGGACTGGGACCGGAAAGAACAGATCATCCCCAACAAAACCTTCGTCACGGAAGACCTCACCAACTGGACCCTCACCGATCCCATCACCCGCGTCATTATCCGGGTACGGACCGCCTATGGCGCGGATGTGGATAAGGTCCGTGATCTTCTGCAGAAAGTCGCTGAAAACAACGAGCGTGTGGTAGACGACCCGGCACCGGCGGTCTTCTGCGTCGGTCTGGCGGAAAGCAGCGTCAACTTCGAGGTGCGAGCCTTCGTCCGCGACCTGATGGATTTCATGCCGCTTTCCCACGAACTCCATGCCACCATCGCCAAAGCCCTGCGGGAGGCGGATATCGAAATCCCCTACCCCCAGCAGGACATCCGTATTCGCACGGTACCCATGCCCAGGGGTGTGCCAGGCGGTAACTCTTCCGCAACATCATCCTGATAGCAATAACCCCTACAGTGTCATTTACCATCCCAGATGGCGGCAGGTAGCCTGCTATACTTTTTGCTCTAAACAGGAGTGAGTGATCCGTCCGATGTTCGAGCTATTCTTTTCCACCTATCTCAGCTCAACCATCCGCTTTCTGTTCCTGCTGGCGCCATTTTTTGTCGTCTCCATGTTCCTTGCCCTGACCCGGGGGCTACCGAAAGCGGAGAAGACATCCATCATCAAACGGGCCTGTCTGTCAGCCCTGGTCCTGGGCCTGATCCTGTTTTTTGCCGGCCCGATACTGTTCAGCGCCATCGGAATCACCCTGAACTCCTTCCGGATCGGCGCCGGTTGCCTGCTGTTTCTGACTGCCATCAGCCTGGTCACCAACGGCATCCGCAATCACGCCACCGGCCTGCCCGATGAGGATCGGGACGACGTGGCCGTGGTCCCCCTGGCAATCCCGGTGATGATCGGCCCCGCCACCATTGGTGCCATTCTGGTGTACGGTGCTGAACTGAAAGCCGTACCCGAGGTGATGGGCGGCCTGCTCGGTCTGGTCTCCGGGTTGTTCATTCTGGCGGTGCTGCTTTATCTGTCGGGTCACCTTGAGAAACTGCTGGGCAAAACCGGCCTGAATATTCTGTCGAAGATCAGCGGGCTGATTCTTTCAGCCATGGCAGCGGAAATCATCATGGCGGGTATCGCCGGATTTGTGAGCACGTTTTAACCAGCGTACTCAGACACGACATTCAGTCTTTGGCCAGATTATGGTAGGGTCCTATAAGTTTAACTCTTCAAAACTTATGTCTTTCAGGAGTCTCCATGATCTGGACCGTCTACCTTTCCGGCGAAATCCATACCGATTGGCGTGAGCAGATTCAGGCCGGGGCCGAAGCAGCCGGACTGCCCGTCGAATTCACGGCACCGGTGACCAACCACGAAGCCAGCGATGCCGCCGGCGACCTGCTGGGCAAACCGGATGTTCCCTTCTGGCGCGACCACCAGTCGTCCAAGGTGAACGGCATTCGCACCAGGACCCTGCTTGAGCAGTGTGACCTGGCGATCATCCGCTTCGGTGACAAGTACAAGCAGTGGAACGCCGCCTTTGATGCGGGTTACTGCGCCGCCCTCGGCACCCCGTACATCACCCTGCATGATGAAGACATCATCCACCCGCTGAAGGAAGTGGACGCCTCCGCCATGGCATGGGCCCAGACCCCGGAGCAGGTGGTTGAGATCCTCAAGTACGTTACTACCGCGAAGTAAAGAGTAACGTTGCCAGACGCCTGTCGATTGCTTAAATCGGCGGGCGATCGCTTCGAGCTGAACCGGATCAGTCCCCCAGCCAGTAGAAGACGTACCAGACGTAAAGCACCAGCGTTACCACCGGCAGCAGGTGCCAGGCAAAGGCCCAGGGACCGTAACCTGCCCGATAGAGTGAAATTACCAGCAGCGCCACCAGCACACTGACAGCCGGCAACCCGTAAATGGCGCCAGTCAGCAATCCATTCTGAAAACCCGTCAGTCCGCCAGCACGCCCCACCGCTGCTCCACCGCCGAACACCGCGCCCAGAAAACCCATATAGGCCAGCATTAGCTGACCGATGGTGCCTAGTACTACCCATCCCAAGGTCACTGTTTACCTCCTTGTGCCAATAAGGTCTGTGAATCAATCCGGACTGCAGTCTCACCGACGCGACGGTCAACGAGCTGATGTCCGCCATTGTGACGGGTGGATTCACATCAGGATACGGCAATAGTTATGGGTTCCGAGATATTGAGAAATTCCTCACAGCAAAAACAGCATTGTACCGCGCGGATGCAGGTCATCTCTTCAAAGTGACCGAAGATCAGCAGCCAATCCCGAGTGGGAAGCCAAATTTGATAAACTCTCGAGTAGCTTCCGGGAATTGAAAGGAAAAACCTTCAACAGGGCCGAGGCTGCTAAAAGGCCTGGGCTTATCACGGCAATGCTGCGTCGCCACCCAGCGGAAGTGGAACAGACAGACCTGGCCTGAAAATATCTCAATTAAAAAGGAAGTACCAATGAGGCTAAAAGCTCTCTTCATTGTCTTTAGTATGATGTTAAGCACGTTAAGCACTTCCGCAACCGCCCTCGACTTCGACCTCACGAAATCTCCTAAGGGGTTCGAGACGTTGAGCGGAATCGTTGTAACGGTTGCACCAACCGACAACAGTGATCAGGTATTGGTACAGGTTAAGGGAATAAACCACCCGATGGACGCTGTTGTTTTCCTTACAGAAGCGGAAGACAGGGCTGATGAAACCCGTTCCTATAACTTCAACCGAGACGGAAGGGAGCGGTCATTATTGCTTCATCATAAAGCTGCGCGTACCGAGTATTTATGGGTGTTTCTCCCTGGTCAGGGCCGAGTGGCGCTATTTCCAAGTCCGGAGCAAACCGAAAGGATTGATCTTCCCGCTCTCCTGACCCTGTATGAACAGCAGAAGGAAGCGGGAACCCAAAGTGATATTGCCCGCTTCAACCGGGAGCGCAAAGTGGCTGACTCGCAGAAGCTTCTCAACATCTCTGACAAATCTGCCAACAGGCATTGCGACAGTGGTTTCCGAACCATTGTTGACTGGAACAGCATTCCCGATGACATTCTTATGGTTATCAGGCCCCGGGAGTACTGCGGGCTGGTTGCCGACATATTCAACCATATGTGCAGAGAGGACGCGGCCATGCGAGAGTTTGCGCAAGGGATCCAACAGATCAATTGTCAGTTCGGTGATCGCCTAAAACTCGATAGGGATGACACAGCCATTTACTTTAAAACCGAAAAAGACGCACCAAACCAGATCGATTTTGTTCATGACTATTTTCGCAGCCTTTAACCAGGATCTATGTCACTGGGGCTCTGACTCTATAGAGCCCCAAGTCAGTCGCGCAGCTCCAGGTTTAGTCCGTGCAAGGACATGCTCATCGTCCTGGCTCCAGGTCAGCGAGGCATCGACGGAGCAAGCTAGTGCGGGCCACACTACCGATGGATAATTTCCGTCGTCTGCCTGTAGAAATATAAACAATGCCAGAGGCCCGCACCTGCTCGCTCGCCTACAAAAAGCGCGTTACTTCCTAAACCCTTCCGTCAG
>CAZHAY010000059.1:0-1419 GCA_964530545.1 uncultured Marinobacter sp. | reverse complement strand
GCATTTTCCAGATGCTCCTGCAGGCGTGGCGCAATGGATTCGATTGCCTTTTGTAGTGCTCCGTCACTTTTTCCCTTGCTCAACTTCCCTAGCATTTCATTTCTCCTTCCTGATGAGTTGTGCCGCATAGTTAACGGTCATGCGGATACCGTACACCCTGTGTTCTCGCGTCGACTTATCTGGCGACCCAAGTTCAGCCGGCAACTGCCATTTTTTGCCAATTCGGCAGTCTGAGTCGCGATCTGCCCTGGTCAGGGCGTCGAAGTTCAGCGGAGAGCCGACTGCAACCGTTTCAGCGCCAAACGGTAAGTCCGGATTTACTCCTTTGCCGACTTCGCTGCCTGCTGTTTCAACGCCATTTTTCCACCAAGGCCCAGACCGAGCCAGTTAACTCCGCACAGAAGCGACAAGACAACCAGAGTGGCCACCACCATAAACCCTGCCATCTCGGCAAAGATATCCGCGAAATAGGCCAGCATCCCCGTGTCATCGAACATTGAGATGATGACTAGAAGAACGATCGACGCCACCATCCCGGCCAGGGTAAAGGCTGCCGCTAACCGGCGCCGTTCTTTTTTGGTGAACATCCTTTTCTGCTCGATCACGAAGAGCTGACCAATCAACATGGCGGAGACCATCGTCATGGCCACGCTCATGCCGGAACTGCCCTCCAGATCCAGGAAGGTCAATATAACCATCATCAGGTTGCTGAGACCCAGAAACAGGCCGGTGTAGAAAAAGGTATAGCGGGCAATCATGAAAGCTCCTCCTTGAACGTACCAGTACGGTTTGGGCTCCTGACGTCCCGTCAGGGTGGGTGCCCACGCCGTGATGCCGCGAGCTTAACAATCGGTTATTTAAAAGTCTACGGGCCATTTCTGAAAGACCAGGAGTGCAAGGATCTGGCTGTTATTGAACCGGGATTCAAAGGTTCCCGGCCCTTGGGAAACATCACCCCAAACTCATAAGTGCCTGATAGTCAGATTGGTGTATCCTGATCCGAAACCACGCCAGCCCACGGACTGACTTCGTGAACACCCACCTTGCCATTACGGTCACCCTGCTGCTCGGCAGCATGGTGCTGTTTATCCGCAACAAGCCCCGCATGGACGTGGTCGCGCTGCTGGTCATCGTTGCGCTGCCCTTGAGTGGGGTGCTGACGGTGCAGGAGGCGGTAGCCGGATTTAGTGATCCCAGCGTGTTGCTGATTGCAGCGCTGTTCGTGATCGGCGATGGCCTGGTGCGGACCGGCATCGCCTACAAGCTCGGTGACTGGATGGCCAGTCAGGCCGGCAGCAGCGAGGCGCGGCTGATCGTGCTGCTGATGCTGACGGTGGCCATACTGGGCTCGATCATGAGCTCCACCGGTGTGGTGGCGATTTTTATTCCGGTAGTGATGAGCATCAGTGTCCGTATGGG
>CAZHAY010000058.1:14928-16974 GCA_964530545.1 uncultured Marinobacter sp. | reverse complement strand
CGACTGAGCACACGTCGAAAGGGGAATGCCAACGCTCCGTCAGGGTAAAGTTCGTGGAGTGGTACGGCAGCTTCCAGGTAAAGCGGTACGCCGCGGTCGTAACACTCATCGACCAACGCAATAAAGCGGCGCACGCCGTCATCCTGCCGGGATAACGCTGGTAATCGACGGTCACCGGCTGCGACCTGGAGAGCCGCATCCTCAGTGCCACGAGCGATGGCGGGCTGGAGCTGAGAACCGGTCAGCTGAGGCACGTTGCTCAACAAGATATGGGTGAATGTATCGCACAGCTCGATGAAATCCTGCGAGGCCAGCGGCTGCTCACAAAGATCCTCATAGCCGCACCACAACACCTGAGCGCTGCGCCTCATGACGGGGATTTCGCGGTGGCCGAGAATCAGCGGATGGCCACATTCCTCCTCCGCCCTGCTCTCTACCAACGCGGTAAAGATCGCCTGTAACGCATCCGGTTCATTGACCCAGTAGCGTTGCACATGTTGCCCGGGGTGCAGGCGATGGTCCTCACCGCCGTCCACATTCAGCACATGCATATATCGATGAATGGCAGCGATGGTGGGTAACAGGCGCTCGCGATTAAAGCCGTTATGGTACAGATCATCCGGGTGCTGGTTGGAAGTGGCAACCATGGTCAGCCCGTGTTCGAAGAGTGGTTTCAGCACACCGCTGAGCAACACTACATCGCCGATATCGCTGATATAAAGCTCGTCAAAGCAGAGCACACGAACTTCTGCTGACAGCTCCTGCGCTAAAATGCTCAGCGGGTCTTCCTGCCCGCTGAGCTGAAATAAACGGCGATGAAGCCAGCGCATGAAGTGATGAAAGTGCATGCGTTTCGCTGGCACGGTCAGGCTTTGACAGAAGCGATCCATCAACCAGGTTTTACCCCGCCCGACCGGCCCCCAAAGATACACGCCTTTTACATCCGATGCGCCAGCCTCTAACTGCTGATAACAGAGCTCCAGACACTCGGCGGCTTTTTGCTGCGCGGCGTCTGCTTTAAAGCCCGTTGCAAGTGCGTGCCGATAGCTGCGTAAAGGGGAATTGTGCACTGACAATCTGCAACTCACTTACTGATGGCATCGAGCGAAGATATTGAGCTCTTTATCAAGCTTACTTCAGATCAAGGTTTCTGGTTAAAACCTCAGCCGAGGTAATAATGCGACTTGTCCGGTAAAGCTCAGGATGCTTTTCCTCCGCCGCATAACCTACAGGCTCACCGGCTGAGGCGTTCACGAACCAGGAGTTCTCTGGCACGCGATCACCTAATAGCTTTTTAAATCCAGCCGGCGTAACACCAAGTGCTTTAGCCACTGCATTATATGTGCAACGAATTCTGTTGTTATTTAAGTAGTCCTGAACCATCATTACTTTCTTTTCCATAGTAAATATCTCCTGGCAAAATAAGGTTTGGGGGCGCTGTTTTACGTAGCGGATTTTGTGTAGGTTGGTTAATACTAGCATTTCGCACCAGAAGTTTCGATTCGTACTAACCGTCAGGTCGTGGAAGCACGAAAAAAGGCTGGCAGAAGGCAGATTTCTGACCCGGCACCGGGTTTCGGAGCGGTGCGAAGACTCCCCGGACTGTGGCATACTTTGCTGGCTGCAATCCATAAAAACGAAACCTTCAGCAAGGAATCACGACATGAAACCGGAAACCATCGCGCTGCATGCGGGCTTTAGTGGCGATCCGACCACCAAAGCAGCGACCACACCCATCTACCAGACCACGTCCTATACCTTCGACGACACCCAGCATGGGGCTGACCTGTTTGACCTGAAGGTCCAGGGCAACATCTATTCCCGCATCACTAACCCCACTAACGCGGTGCTGGAAGAGCGTATCGCTCAGTTGGAAGGGGGCATTGGCGCGTTGGCGGTGTCTTCCGGTATGGCAGCCATTACCTACGCCCTACAGACCATCTGCACCGTGGGTACCAACATTGTCAGTACGGGACAGCTGTACGGCGGCACCTATAACCTGTTCGCCCACACTCTGCCCAATCAGGGCATTGAGTGCCGGATGGT
>CAZHAY010000058.1:12387-14828 GCA_964530545.1 uncultured Marinobacter sp. | reverse complement strand
TTTATCGGCCGTTGCCGGGTAGTGCCGTTGCGCAACACCGGCAGTGCCTTGTCGCCCTTTAACTCGTTCCTGATCATGCAGGGCCTGGAAACCCTGGCACTGCGCATGGAACGCCATTGCGAGAACGCGGAAAAAGTCGCCCAATACCTGAACGATCACCCGAAGGTCGAGTGGGTCAGCTATGCCGCACTTCCCAACAGCCCATACAAGGCAACCTGCGACAAGATCTGCGGCGGCAAGGCCTCCGGCATTCTGAGCTTTGGCATCAAGGGCGGACGTGAGGCGGGCGCGCAGTTTATCGACGCGCTTCAGTTGATCTACCGCCTGGTGAATATTGGGGATGCCAAGTCCCTGGCCTGTCATCCGGCGACAACCACTCACCGTCAGCTTAATGACGAAGAACTTCGTAGCGCTGGCGTGAGCGAAGATCTGGTCCGCCTGTCCATCGGCATCGAGCATGTGGACGATATCATTGCGGATATTGAGCAGGCGCTGAACGCTGCAGGCTGATTTACAGCACGGCAGTAAAAAGGGGAGGCTTCGGCCTCCCCTTTTTCATTTCGGCATTCTCACCGTGGGTTTACTGAGCGCTTAGCTCTCCCGCGCGTCCTGCCAGGTTTTCAGCAGCTCATCGTAGGGCACGGTCTCTCCCTTTGGCTTCTCGTTATCCAGCTTCGGCTTGGGCGCGCCGGGCTGGTCCAGCCAGTATTGGGCGTCCCGGGGTTTGTTCAGCTTAGGCCCGCAGGTTGCCATCACATTGGCCCGTTCCAGCCGCATCATGATGTTGTCCTGGGCTTCTGCCAGGCCGTCCAGAGCCTGCTGCGGGGTGGCCTCGCCGCTGGCAGCCTGGGAGATGTACTGCCACCAGAGCTGAGCCAGCTTAGGATAGTCAGGCACGTTGGTGCCGGTGGGGCTCCACTGTACCCGGGCGGGGCTACGATAGAACTCCACCAGCCCGCCAAGCCGCGGCGCGGCCTCTGTCATGGCGTCAGAGTTGATATCAGACTCACGAATCGGCGTCAGGCCCTTAAGGGTTTTCTCCAGCGAGACGGTTTTCGCCACCGTAAACTGCGCATACAGCCAGGCCGCCAGCCGCCGCTCTTCCGGGGTCGAATCCATGAAGGTCCAGGAGCCCACATCCTGATACCCCAGCTTCATGCCTTCTTCCCAATAAGGGCCGTGGGGTGACGGCGCCATCCGCCATTTCGGCGTGCCGTCGTCGTTCACCACCGGCAGGCCTTCTTCCACCATGCTGGCGGTGAAGGCGGTGTACCAGAAGATCTGCTGAGCAACGTTCCCCTGAGCCGGCACCGGACCTGCTTCGGAGAAAGTCATGCCCTGGGCCTCCGGGGGTGCGTACTTCTTCATCCAGTCCAGATATTTGGTGGTGGCGTAAACCGCCGCCGGGCCATTTACCGCGCCGCCCCGGGTGACGCTGGAGCCCACCGGGTGGCACTCTTCCACCCGGATGCCCCACTCGTCCACCGGTAAGCCGTTCGGCAGTCCTTTGTCGCCGGCACCGGCCATTGAGAACCAGGCATCCGTGAAGCGCCAGCCAAGGGACGGGTCTTTCTTGCCATAATCCATATGGCCATAAACCCGCTTACCGTCGATTTCCTTCACATGCTCGGTGAAAAACTCGGCAATGTCCTCGTAGGCGGACCAGTTCACCGGCACGCCCAGCTCATAGCCATAGCGCTCCTGGAACTGTTCGCGGAAGTCTTCCCGCTCGAACCAGTCGGCCCGGAACCAGTACAGGTTGGCGAATTGCTGGGTCGGCAGTTGGTAAAGCTTGCCGTCCGGCGCGGTGGTGAAATCCAGACCGATAAAGTCCTCCAGGTCCAGGGTCGGCAGGGTCAGGTCTTTCGCCTCGTTCTCCATCATGTCGGAGATGGGAACCACCTTGCCGTAACGCCAGTGGGTACCGATCAGGTCCGAGTCGTTGATATAGCCGTCGTAGATATTGCGACCCGACTGCATCTGGGTTTGCAGCTTCTCGATGACGTCCCCTTCCTGAATCAGGTTATGTGTCAGGTTGATGCCAGTGATTTCTCGGAATGCCTGCGCCAGCCGGCTGGCTTCGTATTCATGAGTCGCAATGGTTTCGGAAACCACGTTGATGTCCATTCCCCGGAAACGTTCGGCAGCCTTGGCGAACCACAGCAACTCCTCCAGCCGTTGTTCTTCGCTCAATGTGGATGTGGAAAACTCCTTCGCCCACTTGCGTGCGGCATCTTCGTACTGGTCTGCATGGGCCAGTGAGACAGGGCCCGTTGCCAGGGCCACCAGAACGGCACCCAGCATCAGGGTCGATAGCTTGTTGTTATTGAACATATCCAACCTCATCTGTTTCGTGTAAGAGTCAATTCAAACTGCAGACTGACTGTATTTGTTATCCCGGCAACGTCACTGCCCGGGGTCCTGCTCTTACATGCGGGAAG
>CAZHAY010000058.1:0-12287 GCA_964530545.1 uncultured Marinobacter sp. | reverse complement strand
ATCCACAGGGACAACTCACTTAATCCGAGAAACGCCAGATGAATGTAGGCTGCCGTCAACAGGCCGATAAAAAGGCGGTCGCCGCGGGTCGTGGCAATGGGCAGGAAGCCCCGCCGCTCCGTTGTCGGCGACGCCAGCTCCCAGACGGACATCAGCGCCAGAATCCCGGCCATAACGGCGAAAAAGATGGCGACGGGTTGGGTCCAGTTCATCCAGTCCAGCATGGTTTCCCCCTACACCCGCCCGAGGGCAAAGCCCCGGGCCACGTGGTTGCGCACAAACCAGACCACCAGCACACCCGGTAAAATCGTCAGCACGCCTGCCGCCGCCAGCACGCCCCAGTCGATTCCGCTGGCGCCGATGGTTCGGGTCATGATGGCGGCGATGGGCTGGGCGTTAACCGAGGTCAGTGTGCGGGCCAGCAGCAGCTCGACCCAGGAGAACATGAAGATGAAGAAAGCCGTGACACCGATACCGGAACGGATCATGGGCATGAAGATCTTCACGAAGAAACGGGGGAAGCTGTAGCCATCAATATAGGCCATCTCGTCATACTCCCGGGGCACCCCTGACATGAACCCTTCCAGAATCCACACCGCCAGTGGCACGTTGAACAGACAGTGAGCCAGCGCGACGGCAATGTGGGTATCGAACAGTCCGATGGAGGAATACAGCTGGAAAAATGGCAGCAGAAACACGGCCGGTGGCGCCATGCGGTTGCTTAACAGCCAGAAAAACAGGTGCTTGTCCCCCAGGAAACGGAACCGGCTGAACGCGTAGGCCGCTGGCAACGCCACCGTCAGGGTGATGGCCATATTCATCAACACGTAGATCATCGAGTTGATATAGCCGGAGTACCAGCTGGGGTCGGTGAAGATCACCAGGTAGTTGTCAAAGGTGAAATTCTGCGGCCACAGGGTCAGCCCGCTGAGGATCTCCCGGTTGGTCTTGAACGACATGTTCAGCAACCAATAGATGGGCGTCAGCAACAACAGGATGAACACGGTGATGCCCAGGCCGCCAAGACGGGAAGGCTTTCTTAAGGCCATGCTTAACGCTCCTTGTCCATATGGGTAATGGCGGTAAAGAACAGCCAGGACACCAGCAGCACAATCAGGAAGTACACCAGGGAGAACGCCGCCGCCCGGCCCAGATCGAACTGCCCCACCGCCATGGTGGTCAGGGTCTGGCTGAGGAAGGTGGTGGAGCTGCCTGGGCCGCCACCGGTCAGCACGAACGGCTCGGTGTAGATCATGAAGCTGTCCATAAACCGCAGCAGAACCGCGATAACCAGCACATTCTTCAGGCGCGGCAACTGGATATACCGGAACACCGCCCAGCGGGAGGCCCGGTCGATTTCCGCCGCCTGATAGAAGGCTTCGGGAATGGCCCGCAGGCCTGAATAGCACAGCAAGGCCACCAGCGGTGTCCAGTGCCACACGTCCATCAGCAGGACGGTGAGCCAGGCATCCACAGGGTCACCGGTATAGTTATAGTTGAAGCCAAGCTGGTTAAGCCCCCAGCCGAACAGGCCGATATCGCCGCGAGCGAAGATCTGCCAGATGGTGCCGACCACGTTCCAGGGAATCAGCAATGGTATGGCCAGCAGAATCAGGCACAGGGAAGCCCGGATGCCCTGCCTGGGCATCATCAGGGCGACACCGATACCCAGCGGAATCTGAATGGCCAGCACCGCCCCGGAAAAACCGAACTGCCGCAGCAGCGAGGCCTGCAGACGCTCGTCCCGCAACACATCGCGGAACCATTCCGTGCCCACATAATAGGCATTGCCCGGCCCGAAGATGTCCTGCACCGAGTAGTTCACCACGGTCATTAACGGCACCAGTGCCGAAAACGCCACCAGTAGCAGAACGGGCAGAACCAGCCACCAGGCCCGGTTGTCCGGGATCTTTCTCATGGCAAGTCCTCCACCAGGTAGTCATCCAGATACAATTTGACCCACTGCTCCGGAAAACGAAGATGCAGGGTCTGGCCGTGGGCGACGGGCTGGTCTTCTGGCAGGCGGACTTTGACTGCCTGATCCGCCAGCCGGACGGTGACGATCTGGTAGGTGCCGAGATCCTCCACATCTTCTACCGCGGCGGGCCAGGCATCCGGGCCGGGCTCGGTCACCTGCAGGAACTCTGGGCGGATGCCCAGCTTCAGGTTATCGGACCCGGCCCCTTCAAGCCGTGCCACCAGCCCCGGTGATAGCGGAAACCGAACCTCGCCGCACTGTACGCCCCCTTCCCAGCGGGTGACGGGCAGCAGATTCATACCTGGGCTGCCGATGAAGAAGCCGACAAAGGTGTGATTCGGGTTTTCGAACAGCTCGGTGGGGGTGCCGAACTGCACGATGCGGCCCTCATACATCACCGCAATGCGATCCGCGAAGGTCGACGCTTCCAGCTGGTCGTGGGTGACGTAGATCATGGTGATATCGAACTGCTCGTGGATCTGCTTGAGCTTGCGGCGGAGTCTCCACTTCAGTTGCGGATCGATCACTGTCAGCGGTTCGTCAAACAGGATCGCGGTGACGTCCTCCCGCACCAGCCCCCGGCCCATGGACACTTTCTGTTTCTCGTCGGCACTCAGGTTGCGAGCCTTGCGTTTCAGCAAGGGCTCAAGCTCCAGTACCTGGGCGATCTCAATAACCCGCTCACGGATTCTGGCTTTCGGTACGCCGCTGTTGCGCAACGGAAATGCCAGGTTGTCGAACACGGTCATGGAGTCGTAGACCACCGGAAACTGAAACACCTGGGCGATGTTGCGCTCCCGGGGCGAGAGGTGGTTGACCGGTTTGCCGTCAAACAGCACCTGCCCTTCCGATGGCGCCAGCAGGCCTGAAATTATGTTCAGCATGGTGCTCTTGCCGCACCCCGACGGACCGAGCAGTGCGTATGCTCCGCCCTTCGCCCAGACGTGATCCAGCTGGCGAATGGCGTAATCCTCCGGGCCCTGCGGGTGTTTATGGTAGCTATGGGCCATGGCGGTAAGGGTAATCTCAGCCATGGGCACCTCCGCTATCCGCCGGGGTATGCACCAGTGCTGCGCTCTCGTCGAACACAAACAGCCGGTTCAGCGGCAGATAAACCCGGACCGGATCGCCCACATGCCGGGTGTGCACGCCCAGTGCCTGAACCACCATATCCAGGCCCTGGCTGCTGACATGCAGAAAGGTCTCTGAGCCGCTGATCTCCGCCAGTTCGACGTCCGCCTCCAAAGTCAGATCAGCCCCGGTTGCTGGCGACAGGCCAACGTGACTGGGACGAATGCCGAACAGGTAGCTGCCTTCCGCCAGTGCTTCCAACGGACCGGTGAGCGGGTGGTGCACCGTATCGCCAAACAGGATTTCATGGTTACGGATGCGGCCCGGCAGGAAGTTCATGGGCGGCTCGCAGAACAGCTCAGCTGCCAGGGTGTTTACCGGCCTCCGGTAGACTTCGGCCACGGGCCCGGTCTGCACAACCCGACCCTCATGGAGCAGCGTGGTGGTGCCGCCCAGCGCCAGGGCTTCGCTGGCTTCGGTGGTGGCGTATACCGCGATGCATTGCCGCTCCCGGAATAGCTGGCGCAGCTCCGAGCGCAGTTCTTCACGCAGTTTGTAATCGAGATTCACCAGTGGCTCGTCAAACAGAACCAGGGTGGCGTCTTTCACCAGCGCCCGGGCCATGGCAATACGCTGTTGCTGGCCGCCGGAGAGCTCAAGGGGATACCGGGGCAGCAGGTTTTCAATACGAAGCATGGCGGCGGTTTCCCGCACCCGCTGGTCCACCGCACCGGATTTCATTTTCGCCAGCCGCAGGGGCGAGGCGATGTTTTCGTATACCGTCAGGTTGGGATAGTTGATGAACTGCTGATAGACCATGGAGACGTTGCGCTTGCGCACGCTCTGCCCGGTAACATCCTCGCCGTTGAACAGGATGCGCCCGGTGTCCGGCTTGTCCAGCCCTGCCATCAGTCGCATTAACGAGGTTTTCCCGGCCAGGGTGCGCCCCAGCAATACGTTGAACGAGCCGGGTTCAAACGTCAGGTCAGCATCACGGATGAAATCCACGCCATCGACGGCACGGGAGACATTCTCCAGTTGCAGCGACATCCGGTTTCCTTCTTGTTGTTGTGCAGGAGTTGTCTGGTGCTCCTGCTGTCCCTGTGTATCTGTCTGTTATGGTTCTAGTACAGGGTTAGGATGTTCGCAAACAATCATGTTCATTTTCGAGAATTCTTCACGAAAATGACGAGCATGCCCTTTCAAGGCCCAACTGACTGAAATATCGCGGTCCCGGCCGGGTGGTTTATACTGCAGCGGCAAAATGATCCTTTCGTCCACGAAACCGGGAGTTTTCATGCCCCAGAGCCACCGCCAGCAGCAGATTCTGGAGCTGATCCAACAGCAGGGGTTCGCCA
This sequence comes from uncultured Marinobacter sp., assembly GCA_964530545.1. Classification (GTDB taxonomy): domain Bacteria; phylum Pseudomonadota; class Gammaproteobacteria; order Pseudomonadales; family Oleiphilaceae; genus Marinobacter. The sequence goes on along the minus strand of CAZHAY010000058.1, from coordinate 7,880 downwards.
CCACGGAACAGCTGGTCGAGCACTTTCGGGTAACGCCCCAGACCATTCGCCGGGACCTTAATGAACTGGCCAGCCAGAACCGGGTTCGCCGACATCACGGCGGGGCAGGCATTGATTCGAGCACGGTCAATACCGCCTATCACGCCCGCAAGATCATGGAGCTGGATGCGAAGGAGCGTATCGCCGCAGCCCTGGTGGAAATGATTCCCGACAACGCCTCCCTGTTCATCAATATCGGCACCACCACGGAAACCATCGCCCGTGCCCTGCAGACGAAGAACAACCTGCGGGTGGTCACCAACAACCTGCATGTGGCGTCGATTCTGTCGGCCCGGGAAGATTTCACCATCATCGTTGCCGGCGGCGAGGTTCGTAACCGGGACGGCGGCATTGTGGGCGAAGCCACCCGGGACTTTATCAATCAGTTCCGCATGGACTTCGGCATTATCGGTATCAGCGGCATTCACAGCGATGGCTCGCTGCTGGATTTCGATTATCGGGAAGTGCGCGTTGCCCAGGCCATTATCAGCAACTCCAGCCAGGTCCTGCTGGCGGCGGACCACACCAAGTTCGGCCGCAACGCCATGGTGCGGCTGGGCAATATTACCCAGGCCAACCACGTCTTCACCAACCAGAACCCGCCGGAAGAAATCCGCCATCTGCTGGCCGAACATCAGGTTAGCCTGCACGTTGTCTGACCAGACCTGACCGGTTCGATTACCTTTCGTTTGCTTTCGCTATTTTCCTTTACGAATACGGAAGTCTTCCCCATACTCTTGCAAGCGACGCATCGGTGGGCGGGAGGAAACGGCATGGCCGATAAACCGGAGTGTTATGACCTGGTCGTGGTCGGCGGCGGCGTAAACGGCACAGGCATCGCCATGGATGCCGCAGGGCGCGGCCTCAGGGTCCTGCTGTGTGAAATGAATGACCTCGCTTCCGCCACCTCAAGCCGCAGCAGCAAGCTGATCCACGGCGGCCTGCGTTATCTGGAACACTACCAGTTCCGGCTGGTACGCCAGGCCCTTGCCGAACGGGAGGCGCTGCTGGCCAATGCCCCCCATATCATGTGGCCTATGCGTTTCCGCTTGCCCCACCAGCCCCACCTTCGCCCCGGCTGGATGATCCGTGCGGGTCTTTTCCTTTATGACCACCTGGCCCGACGGAAACGCCTGTCAGGGTCACGGGCCATTTCCTTTACCGCAGATGATCCGCTGAAACCGGAAATCACCCGCGGTTTTGAATATTCTGACGGCTGGGTAGACGATGCCCGGCTGGTGGTTTTGACGGCCCGCAAAGCGGAACAGCTCGGGGCCCGGATTCTGACCCGCACCCGCTGTGTGCGGGCCGAACGGGGTGCCGACCAATGGCAGGTCACCCTGCTGGACACCCGCACCGGCGACTCCAGAGTGGTACGCACGACAGCAATGGTCAATGCCGCCGGCCCCTGGGTCAGCAGTCTGTTCGACAGCACTCTCAACCAGAAAGCACCGCGCCTGATCCGCATGGTCAAAGGCAGCCACATTGTGGTGCCCAGGCTGAACCGGGAAAACGAAGCCTATATCCTTCAGAACAAGGACGAACGTATCGTTTTCGTGATTCCCTATGAAGACGACTTCTCACTGATCGGCACCACGGATGTGGACTACACCGGTAACCCGTCGGAAGCAGTCATCTCTCCGGAAGAGACCCAGTACCTGCTGGAAGTCGTCAACCATCATTTCCGACACCAGTTGACCCCGGACGATGTGGTCTGGTCCTATTCCGGCGTACGGCCGTTAATGGACGAGGAAGAAGAGAGCGCCCAGAAAGCCTCCCGGGGCTACGCCTTTGAAATTGACGCTCCGGACGGAAAATCACCCCTGCTTTCGGTGTTCGGTGGCAAACTCACCACTTACCGCAAGCTCGCGGAAACCGCCACCGACCACCTCTGCGAGTACTTCCCCCAGGCCCGCCGTCGCTGGACCCGCCACGGGGTGCTGCCGGGGGGCGACTTCGACAGCCAGCCACAACTGAGAGACGCTCTGCTCCAGCGTTACCCCTGGCTGCCTGAACGGCTCGCGGCCAGGTTCGTGCGCAGCTATGGCACCGACAGCTACCATCTGCTGGGCGACAGCCGGAGCCTGGACGACCTCGGCGAACACTTTCTGGGCAACCTTTACGAACAGGAAGTACGCTATCTGGTGAGCCACGAGTGGGCAATGACCGCCGACGACATTCTCTGGCGGCGTACCAAGCAGGGACTCTATGCCAGCCAGTTGCAGGTAGAGGCATTGGAGAACTGGCTTTCTGCGTGCACCGGGGACTCGTCAAGACGACCCTGCCCTTCCGGTCAGGCGCCTGCCTGAGCCGGGGATTTCCCTTATGTCGCTTGTAACCACCGGTCGTCAGCCTTACTCTTTAGCTACTGGATACACCTTCTCAAAGAGATTCCCCCTGACATGAGCGACAACGGCAAACCCCGCATCGTCAGCGGCGCCAAGTTCCGCAACGAGCACGGTTTTTCTGCCATCAAGGATGGCGTCAAGAAAAACGCCACGGCAGACACGCCCGTTCAGCGCAAACCCAAATGGCTCCGGGCCCGTATGCCGGGTGGCGAACGGTTTGAAGCCGTCCGGCGCAATGTCAGCGAACATCGCCTGAGCACCGTATGCCAGGAATCCCACTGCCCCAATATCGGTGAGTGCTGGAACAACGGCACCGCCACCATCATGGTCATGGGATCGGTCTGTACCCGGGCCTGCAAATTCTGCGCGGTTGACACCGGCAACCCCAGGGGCTGGCTGGATCACGACGAACCGGAAAATACCGCCCGGTCCGTCGAACTGATGGGCCTGCGCTACATTGTGCTCACCTCCGTGGACCGGGATGACCTGGAAGACGGCGGTGCTGGCCATTACGCCGCCTGCGTCGCCGCCATCAAACGGCGCACGCCGGAAGTGGCCGTTGAGGCCCTGACGCCGGATTTTGACGCGATCATGCCCGATGTCGAGAAAGTGCTGGATTCCGGCCTCGACGTATTCGCCCAGAACGTGGAAACCGTCAGACGCCTCACCCACCGTGTGCGGGACCCCCGCGCCGGTTACGAGAAAACCCTGAGTGTGCTGGCCCATGCCAAGCAGTACCGGCCGGACATTCTCACCAAAACCAGCCTGATGCTGGGCCTCGGTGAAACCGAAGCCGAAATCCTGGAGACCATGGACGATCTGAGAGCCATTGGCGTGGACATTCTCACCCTGGGCCAGTACCTGCGCCCCACTCCCAACCACCTGCCAGTGGAACGCTACGTCACCCCGGATGAGTTCAACCGGTATCGGGAAATCGGGCTGGAAAAGGGCTTTATGGAAGTTCCATCGGGACCCATGGTGCGCTCCTCCTACCGGGCCGATCGGGTTTTCGAGAAGAACAATCTGGGGCTGGCCGTACCGGCGGTACCCCGGGACCCCAGCGCCATTCCCGTGCGCCAGCTGGACTGACCCCGCCCCCGTTCCTGGACGTTCAGCTCGCGATCACCTTTGCCATCGCGGCGGTGTTCTGCCGCTGCGGCACCACATCACAAAACACCTCAAGAAATCCAGTCGCTGGCCGATGACCTGTTTGCAAGAGATTGTAAAAAAGGAGCTTCAGATAGACGCCAGGCAAGTTTCACACCTCGCCACGGTGCTATTGTCTGAGCCTCACAAATCACTGCCTGCCGCGCGGCTGGCCCGGACACGAACAGGTAAACAATGCTGACGCTGCTCAAGAATGCCCGCCTGAAGTACAAGTTCTGGCTGCTAAACATTATGGTATTCGTGGTCATGTGTCTGCTGGTGCTCTACGCGATTTACGACGTTGCCAGCCGCACTGACCAGGCCTTTTTGACGGTTTTCGCCGAATCTGCTCCGGCTTATGCAGGTATTGTTGCCCTGCTGATGTTGCTGGAAATGGCAGGCTCCCAGTTGCTGATTTCATTTATTGAGCGCCACGTGAACCGGCTCAAGAACACCATGGTAGCGGTGCAGCAGACCGGCAACCTCAGTGAGCGGGCCCTGGTGGATTCCAGTGACGAAATCGGCGAAATGGCCGAGGCCTTCAACGCCATGCAGCAGCGCACGGGCGACGTGGTACGCAATATTCTGGACGCCATCCGGCGGCTGCATGAAGAAGTGCGGGAGCTGACCCTCACGGCGGAACAGCGCCGGGACGAACTGACCCGCCAGCAGCACGGGGCCGAGCGCTCCGCCGAAGTGGTTGAAGCCATGCTGCAAAGCTTCACCGGCATTGCCGAGCAGGCGGGCATCGCCAACACACTGTCCCACGAGGCCAACCGGGCGGCTCAGGAAGGGCACGACCGGGTGGCGCGCACGGCCCAGTCCATCGAACAGTTGTCCCAGACCGTTGAAGCGTCCGCTGAAGCCGTTCAGGCCCTCGCCGGCAACAGTGAAGAAATCCGCCAGGCGGTGACCGAGATCAAGGGCATCGCCGAACAGACCAATCTGCTGTCCCTTAACGCCGCCATTGAGGCCGCCCGCGCCGGTGAGCAGGGTCGCGGTTTTGCTGTGGTTGCCGATGAGGTCCGCAAACTGGCCCAGCGGGTACAGGACTCCACCGATCAGGTTCAGGGCACCCTGGACCGGCTACTGGATGCGATGGATGCAGCAGTCACTCAGATGACTGCCAGCTCCAAGGACGCTCACCAGTGCGCCAGCGATGCCGCAGAAGGTCGTCAGGCCCTGGAAGATATCCAGGGCATGGTCGGGCGCATCGACGATACTAACGAGCAGATCGCCCGGGTTTCAGCGGACCAGACCGCTGGTACCGACGCCGTACTCGCGGATGTCCGGGGCATTCGTGAGACAACCGATAATATGGTCCGCGAGCTGGCCTCCAGTGCCGACATGACACGGCGGCTCAAGCAGCTGATTGACTCACTGGAAGAAGCCTCCCGGCAGGTCCGGACCGGCTAGAGCCCGGACCTGTCGGTGAAAACCTCCCGGGCTTCGCGTTCAGGCGTTGCCCGGTTTGCCCTCCGGTGACGCGTCAACACCGTTGTCCGTGTCCAGCATCTCATCATGCTCCGCCATGTCCCAGGGCAACTTGCCTGGCGAGATATGGAGGAAGTGCAGATACTTCTCAAACTGGTCCAGAATATCCTTGATCAGGTCGTCCTTGGTGTAACCGAAGACATCGTAAGATCGGCCACCACGGCGCAGGAACACCTCCGCCCGACAGAAGGTTTCCGGCTTTTCCTCAGGATCACGCCGGAGTTCTTCCAGCAGGAAGCCCGGCATGGGGCGCTCGATCAGCCGGATGTCGTAATCAAAATCAACGTAATCCTTGCGGTGCACGCGCAAGTGGGAACGGACATGGGGCTCATCGTAAACGGCGGCTGCTTCCCAACCTCGCTCGTGCATCTCCTCCTCCACTTCTTTCATGGCCGCCATGACTTTTTCCCGGATGAATTCAGTAACCATCTCCCGGTCCGGAAAGTCCATGATTCCAGCCAGCCGGTTTCGCCATTGCGAGCCGGTCATGTTCCTGTTGGCAGCCATATGTGCCTGTAAACTGGTTTCCCGGTGACCCTCAATCACCAGCGCTCGCCACATGCCAACCATTGCCACCAGCATGATGATGGCAAATGGCAGCGCGCTCGCAATGGTCATGGTCTGTAACGCGTTCAGTCCGCCCGCCAGCAGCAGCGCCGCCGCAACGACCCCTTCGAGCACGGCCCAGAATACCCGTTGCCAAACCGGGGTCTGGCTGGCCCCGCCAGATGCCAGCGCGTCGACCACCAACGAGCCCGAGTCCGATGATGTGACGAAAAAGATAACGATCAGGACTACGGTCATCAATGACACAAAGAATGACCACGGAAACTGGTCCAGCAGCTTGAACAGCGCCACAGCGTGATCTTCCTGCACATCCTGGATCAGGGATGTCACGCCTTCATTCATGATCAGATGCAGCGCAGTATCGCCGAAGATGGAGAACCACAGAAACGTAAACAGCGACGGCACCAGCATCACGCCGATCGCAAACTGGCGGATGGTCCGGCCGCGGCTGATCTTGGCGATAAACAGGCCGACGAATGGAGCCCAGGCAATGGTCCAGCCAAAGATAAACAGGGTCCAGTTACCGATCCAGTCACTGTGGGTATAGGCCTGCAGGTTAAACGTGCGCTCGATAATCCGGTTGAGATAGCTGCCGGTATTCTGCAGAAACGTCTCCAGAATCAGAATTGACGGGCCCACCAGAAAGACAAACGTCATCAGCAGAACGGCCAGCACCATATTCAGCATGGACAGATTCTTGATGCCCCGGTCCAGCCCTGACGCGACGGATGCGGTGGCAGCCGCGGTGATTACCACGATCGCGATGATCTGGACGGTTGTACTGATCGGTATATCATTCCAAAGATAATTAAGACCTGCATTGATCTGGGCGACAGAGAGGCCCAGGGTTGTGGCAATACCAAACATCGTGCCGAGAATGGCAAACACATCGACCACATGACCGATGGGTCCATAAATCTTTTCGCCGATCAGTGGATAAAGTGCTGAACGGATCGACAGGGGCAACCCATGCCGGAATGCAAAGTACGCCAGGACAAGCCCAACGAGCCCGTAAATGGCCCAGATATGGAATCCCCAGTGGAAAAACGCGATCTGCATGGCCTGCCCGGCAGCATCGGTGGTCTCCGGTGCGCCGGCTGGCGGCGATGCGTAGTGGAGTACGGGTTCCGCAACACCGAAAAACAGCAACGCAATGCCATAACCGGCCGAGAACAACATGGCAAACCAGGCAGGAAAACTGTACTGAGGTTCCGCATGGTCGGGACCCAGCTTGATTTTCCCCCAAGGGGAAATCGCGACAGAAACGATGAACACGAGAAACGTTGCGACTGCCAGCATATAAAACCAGCCAAAGGTCTGGGTTATCCAACTGAGCAGGGATTCAAAAACCTCAGCCGCCAGCTGAGGGTTGGAAATGGTACCAACAACCAACAGAAGAATGATGGCAACGGCAGGAATGAACACCGGAGCGAGGATGGTCGACTGAAAAGCCTTTTTCTCTGCGAGCATATTCGTCTCCATTGCAGGGCCGCAAAGATGAAGGTTCGGTTCGAGGCAGCCCGGTTTACGATGGCTTCAGGAACTCACTATAGGCAAAGCTGTAGAGTTGGGGGCATTTCGGCCTATAAAAAACAAAAACCGCATGCCCGATAGGACATGCGGTTCTGTTCCGGATGGCTCCCGGCCGACCGGGAGCCATGAGGATTACTGCATTTGTTGCTGTTGCATCTGTTGCCGCATCTGCTGCTGCATCTGTTGCTGCTGGCGCTGCATTTCCTGCATCTTCTGCTCAAGAGTGTCGCGCTGCTCATCTGTGAAAACGCTGTCGATACGCGCCTGCATCAGCACCGAAAGCGCCGTCATCTGGCCGTTCAGCTCGCCCAGACGTGCCGCATCCTCGCGAATGCTCTTTTCGTCATAACCAGGCCCTACCTGATCCTGAAGCTGCTGCTGGACCTCTGACGCTTCGGCCTGCAGCTCCTGCAGCTCGGCACGGGTGCTGCTCATGATGTCGCGGATTTCAGCTTCCTGGTCCGCGCTGAGGCCAACCAGCTCGGAAATCTGGGATACCTCATCCTGCTGCTGGGCGGCGGCCGCACCGGCTAAGGTCAGGGCGATCAGGGCAAACGCAAATTTGCGAATAAGGGTCATGAAAGTCTCCGTGAAAGATAGATCAATGTCGTAAGGTTGAATCGGAACACGCTCACCCTAAAGAAATCAATCGACAAATTCACCCCCGTGGTGTCGCTAATGGCGACACGACAAGCAGAAAACTCAGCGTCAGCCGGCACTGCGGGCTACTCTGAGGGAAATGTGAAAAATTCT
>CAZHAY010000057.1:4679-17093 GCA_964530545.1 uncultured Marinobacter sp. | reverse complement strand
GGCAAATTTGTTAGAATGCTCTGGTTTCGGTGACAGGACGTACACCTCAGACCTTTACCCCCTGAACCAGAGAGGCGTTATGAATCCGGTTATTGACCTACTCAAGACCCATCGCTCCATTCGCAAATTCACCGAACAGAAGATTCCCCATGAGACATTTCTGGAGCTGATCCGCGCCGGGCAGAGCGCCGCTACGTCCAGTCATGTGCAGGCCTACTCCATCATTCACGTGACCAGTCCCGAGAAGCGGGCGGCGATTGCCGAGCTGGCGGGCAACCAGAAATACATCGAAACCTGTTCCCACTTTCTGATGTTCTGCGCGGATATGAAGCGCCCCACCGATGCGGCAGAACGGGCCGGAGCTGAGGTGACACGGGGCATGACCGAACAGTTTCTGGTGGCCAGTGTAGATACTGCACTGATGGCCCAGAATGTGGTGATCGCCGCGGAATCCGAAGGGCTGGGTATCTGTTACATCGGCGGCGTCCGGAACAACCCCACCGAGATCAGCGAACTGCTGAAACTGCCGGACCACGTATACCCGGTATTCGGCCTGTGCCTGGGCTATCCGGACCAGAACCCGGAGGTCAAACCCCGTCTGCCGGTTGAGAGCATCCTGATGGAAGACGAATATCGGGAAGACACCGAGTCAGTGGCGGTTTTTGATGATGCCATGCGCATTTACTACTCCCAGCGCACAGGCGGTAACAAGGAGACCAACTGGTCACTGCAACTGAACCCCCTGTTCAGCAGCAAGCTGCGGGCGCATATGCGGGAGTTCCTGGTCAAGCGCGGTTTTGAGCTGAAATAAGCCGTCTGTTTCGAGTGAAAAAAGCCGCCGGGTGATGCCCGGCGGCTTTCTCTGTCTCATCAGCAAGGCTGGCAGCGGCCCGGCGCTACTCCGTGGGCAGCTTGTAGTCCTTAAAGCTCTCCCGCAGCTTGGCTTTCTGTAGCTTACCGGTGGCGCCGTGGGGCAGTTCGTCCACAAACACCACGTCATCCGGCAGCCACCACTTGGCCACGCGCTGTTCCAGGAACTCAAGCACTTCTTCCTTAGTGACCTCAACGCCCGGTTCCGGTACCGCCACCAGCAGTGGCCGTTCCTGCCATTTTTCATGGCGCACGCCAATCACAGCGGCTTCTGCCAGCTTTGGATGGGCAATGGCTTCGTTCTCAAGATCGATGGAGCTGATCCACTCGCCGCCGGATTTGATTACATCCTTCACCCGGTCGACGATTTCCATAAAGCCGTCCGGTGAAATAACTGACACGTCACCGGTGTGGAACCAGCCGTCCTGATCCAGAGCCTTGCGGGTTGCGTCTTCGTTTTCGTAATAACCGCTGATCACGGCGTTGCCCCGCACCAGCAACTCCCCCTGGGACTTGCCATCATGGGGCAGATCCTTGCCTTCCGCATCAACGATCTTCATTTCGACGCCGAACATCAGCCGGCCCTGAGTGCCGCGCAGTTTCAGTTCTTTCTCCCAGTCTCCGCCACGCTGGCTCGGTCGCGGGGTGGCAATAGTGCCAAGGGGGCTCATTTCGGTCATGCCCCAGCCCTGAATGGCCTCAACGTCATGCTTCTCGCGGAATTCCTGAATCATGGATCTAGGCAGCGCGGAGCCACCGATCAGGGTGCGCTTCAGGGTACTGAAACTCTCGCCCTTCTTCCGTTTGTAGCCCAGCAGGCCCAGCCATACCGTGGGCACACCCCAGGCGTCGGTGACTTTTTCGGATTCAATCAGCTCCGACAGGCTTTCCCCGTCCAGCGCCGGGCCCGGAAACACCAGCTTGGTGCCGGCAATCAATCCGAAATACGGCACGCCCCAGGCGTTAACGTGGAACATGGGCACAACGGGCAGCATCACCGAGGTCTCATCGATGGGAACACCGGAAACACTCAGTACGAACAGGGCGTGGAGCACATTGGACCGGTGGCTGTAGAGCACACCCTTGGGGTTACCGGTGGTGCCGGAGGTGTAGCACAACGATGACGCGGTATTTTCGTCTAACTCCGGCCACTCGAACCGGTCCGACTCGTCCCGCAGCAGGGTCTCGTAACAGTACACCCGCGGCAACGAGGTCTCGGGCATATGAGCTTCGTCGGTCATCACCACAAAGCCTTCCACATCCGGAAATTGCTCGTAGAGCTTTTCCAGCAACGGCAGGAAGGTCAGGTCCACGAAGATGAACCGGTCCTTTGCGTGGTTGACGATGTAGGTCAGCTGATCCGCCGGCAGGCGCGGGTTCATGGTATGGCAGATGGCGCCCATGCCCGAGGTGGCGTAATAGATTTCCAGATGCCGGTAGTTGTTCCAGGCAATGGTGCCGATACGGTCTTCTTCCGTAACGCCCAGCTTCGTCAGAGCATTGGCGAGCTTGCGGGTACGCTGGGCCATCTCCGGATAGGTGTAGCGGTGGATGTCACCTTCGGTAGTGCGGGATACGATTTCCTGATCCGGGTAATTGCCGGCGGCGAATTCCAGGATCTGGGAGATGAGCAGGGGGCGGTGCATCATCAGGCCGTGCATGGGCTTTCTCCTTTGTTTTTATCGTAAGGTCGTACCGTAAGCGGGAACGCGTGTGCGCCAGCGTATCTCCATCATAGAAGAGTTTCGTGTTGCCTTACCATTCTCCCTGAACGGTATTAGCTCGGTGCTTTTGCTTCAGTTTAATTACCGACTCATTACAAAGCACAGATACAGAATCAGCCAAAAGATACATAATATGCACTTCTTATATTACGTTCTGCCAATTCCCCGGGCATGACCCGAATTATGCAGAACCAGTTCACAGAATTGACGTTACAGGATGTAACGCAAAATCTATACGCGTAGTATCAGCGTTCAGTTAGGACTCTACACGTATCGCCGAAAGGGTATCACTCTTATAGACCATACCCACCGTTATTTCTCGGTGATGACTGGATACAGCCTCTCAGCTCATTCCCAAGAATGAACAGCGAGCAGGCTTAAAATAAAAAACAAAAAGATAGGGATATCAATGACTGCCAACAATGAAGTCACGCCAACCTGCGTGAACGGGACAGTATTGGCCTATATATTCCCCGGGCAGGGAACCCAGCACCTGGGTATGGGCAAAAGTGTTCTGGATACCTCCTCAGCAACAAAGAAAATCTGGGACTGCGCCTCCGACACGGCAGACTTTGATGTACGGAAGTTATGCACCCGCGGCCCGATGTCCAGGTTATCCGCTACGGCCTTTCAGCAGGTGGCTGTAACAACAGTCAACCTGGCGACGCTTGCAGCCCTGCGTGAGGCTGAACACCCAGCGGCGAAAGCCATGCTCGGCCACAGTGTCGGCGAATACAGCGCGCTTTATGCCTCAGGTGTGCTTGGGCTTGAGGACACGTTAAAAGCGGTCGCCGCCCGCGGTCGGATCATGCAAGCGATGGCAGAGCGCACGAAAGGCGCCATGTATGCCATCAAAGGCGTTGACCATGCCCAGGTCCAGGCCCTGCTTGAACGCACACCCGACGCCGCCGATGTGACCGTTGCCAACGACAACACGCCGGCCCAACAGGTGATTTCCGGCTCACGGTCAGGCATACAGGCCGTACTCCGCGAGGCCCTGCGCCAACAACTTTCGTCCGTACGCCTGCCCGTCAACGGTGCCTGGCACAGCTCCTTGATGGCCGATGGCCAGGCAGAGTTCACCGCGGTGTTGGACGAGCTGGAGTTTCATCCGCCGACCGTACCGGTGTTCATGAATGTTGCGGCAGCCGCCGTCAGCGATCCCCAGACCATCAAATCAAACCTCGTCTCGCACCTCACCAGCACGGTGCGCTGGCGCGAAACCATACTGGCCTTAAGCGCCCTCGGTATACGGGACTTCCTGGAAATAGGTCCGCGGCGGGTGCTTACGCACATGCTCAGGGACTTTCCGGCCCCGGAACTGAGCGCCAGGCACGCGGAAGATATCCTGGCTGAGCGCGACTCGTCCGGGCAAGGGCTTCAAATCTCCTCCCGCGAGGCCTGATGACATGCTGCCCAGCCTGAAAGCGCATCGCGTGCGTCACTCGGTCGCCGTTGCCCTAGTGGTTACCGGCATGAGCGTTATCCTGACCGGGCTGTTCCTGCTGTATGCAGGCACGCCCCGGTTGCTCGAGAGCGTTCTGTTTATCACTGCACTTTGCTGGGGTATCTGCTACGCCGCAGGCCGGGACATCGCCGGCTACTGGGTTTATGGGGCAGTGGCTCCCAAATTCTTCATTCCAGACGATATCCGAACCGCATCTGACGACGACCTCATCGCCATAACAAAGGTAGTGACTGCCCGCACCCGGCTGCTGATAAACACAACGGTATTCGCCGTTCTCCTTGTATCGGCGTTCCTGCTGGCCGACTGGCTAACCGACATACCTCGCGCCGTGCTGTTAGGCGTGACCACCGTGCTGGCCTTTCCGTTACTTCTGGCCAGAGGGCTAAACCAGGCCGTGCCATTCTTTGTCGCGGTGGCGGCGCTGGTCGGGAATCCCGCCGCGCAGGACGCGATCAAGCCGCGCACCCTGCGGAGCGTGTTGCTGGAAGACACCGGCATCGCCCTTGCCATCAACATAGCGGTGATTTTGCCGCTGGCCCGCCGTGATGTCTTCAGCTCAGGCGCAGGGTACACCGACCCGACCTTCCTGCTCTCCTGCCTGTCGCTGATGCTGATCGTTACCTTCAGCATGCTGTCAGGGGCGCGCCGGTCGCGGGTCCAGTCTGTTGCAGGCGAGACGATCTCAGGGCAGATCGGGGAGCAGGAGGAAGGCGGAAGCCCCGATGAAGCCCACCCTCGCGATCGTCTTTACCGGATGCTTCAGAGCTTTGGCATTGTTGCCTTCTGGCTGCTGATCATGTCGCTTTTCTTCCAGCGCATGGATATCAACGTCGGTTTTATACCGTTCTATCTCACGCTGGTGATACCCGTTGTTGCGCTGTACCTGCTTGAGCGGAAACGCACCCTGCGCAGTGACCTGACTCAGAGCCGTCGACTGCTTGAGCACATCAGGACCAGCGGTCAACGCCCCCCACTGGCGAAAGACCTATGACCATACGGACGGTGACACAGATAGGCGTGGACCTTGTCGATATCGAACGCATCCGCCGGGCACTGAGTCGCAGCGGGGATGGCTTCCTGAACCGGGTTTATACGGCAGAAGAGCGCGACTACCTCGCTCGCGCAGAAGACCCGGCGCCCAGAGCCGCTGGGCTATGGGCGGCCAAGGAGGCGGCAGTCAAGGCCCTCGGCACCGGGTTTAGGGATGGCATCCAGTTTCATGACATCACCATCAGGCCGGGCGCGAACGGTCAACCCCAGCTGCACCTGAGCGGTCGTTTTTTCGAACTGGCCAGTGGCCTGGTGTCGTCGAGCCTGAGCATTTCTCACTGTAGCTGTCATGCAATGGCGGCAGTGGTATTGGAAGTTCAAACAAGCGCGGATCCTGGCGCCATGGCAGAACCAACTTACAACGGAGAGTAGAAAATGGCGGTGTATTCAGAATTACGTGGAAAAACAGCTCTGGTGACCGGCGGCAGTGGCGATCTTGGGCTGGCAATCAGCGATTGGCTGCTGAACCAGGGTTGCACCGTGTATGCCACGTACAACACCAACCGGAACACCCTGGATGCCCTCACTGAAAGACACGCCGGTGAAGGCAGGCTGATTCCGCTGCAGTGCGATGTCTGCGACAAGGCTCAGATCGAACAGATGGCCGAACAGATTGGCGAGCAATCTGGCCAACTCGCCATACTCGTGAATAACGCGGGTAAATTCCGCGACAACGTTTTTCCCATGATGACGGCGGACGAGTTCAACGACGTCGTGCAAACCAACCTTTATGGACCGTTCAGCGTCACCAAAGCGACCCTGCGGCTGTTGCGTGCTGCCAAACAAGCTTCAGTTATCAACGTCGCCTCCATTGGTGGCATCACCGCAAGCTTTGGCCAGGCGAACTACAGTGCGGCTAAATCTGGCCTCATCGGCCTGACCCGCAGCATGGCGCTGGAACTCGCACCGAGAGGTATTCGTGTAAACGCCGTCGCACCTGGGCTGATCGATTCGGCCATGACCAAGCGGGTTCCTCGCACAACCCTTCGCCAGACAGTCGCAGCGATTCCCATGCAGCGAATGGGCACCGCAGATGAAGTGGCCGATATCGTTGGCTTTTTGAGCTCAGACGCTTCGAGCTACATGGTGGGACAGACGCTGGTGGTCGATGGCGGCCTGGTCATGCGGTAACCGGTGACTCCCGGGGCTTCGACACCCCGGGTTCAACGGTTTCTATTCGAGTTGATCCGGCGCGGTCGGTGGCGACATCACATACGCCACAGATCGTGCTTTAACTAGCAGTAAGCACGGCAGGCCATAGGCTCAACGCATTGCAGAGTAGCCAGGCGCGACCAGGGAGAATGAAAATGGCACAAATGGATGAAAGTTTTGTTTTACCAGACATGCTGCTCAAGATGGGCAGCTGGCGCTATCCCTTTTTCATGGTAGACAAGCTGGTAGATTTTAAGAGTGGTCTCAAGGGCTACATCTGTAGTGTAAAAAACGTCACCTTCAATGAGCCGTTTTTTTCCGGACATTTCCCCGAGCACCCGGTAATGCCGGGCGTTCTGATTGCCGAGGTGCTGAACCAGACCAGCGACTACCACACCCTGCTGACCGAGTTCAGTATGGCCTGGGAAGAGCGGCATGGCGAGGCACTGACCTCCAAGAAACAGCTGTCGCAGGTACTCCATACCGAGGACGGCCTGGCGCTGATCAAAACGCTCAGGGCCAACACCATGGGCTACTTGGCTTCCCATGACCTGAAGTTCAAACATCCGGTTCAGCCGGGAAGTGTGTTGACCACCCGCTGCGAACTCATCCTGGTCGACAACAGCGGCTTTGTGCATTACCGGGTCGAAGCCCGGGTCGGTCGCCAGGTCGCCTGTGTGGGACGCATTGTTAACTTTCGAACCAACAACCTGCAAGCCGGCCGTGGTTTATCGGGCGGCTATCGTCTAGGCGCCATAAAGGAAGGAGCGTAAATATGGACCAGCAAACCGCAAGTGTCATTGAGCAACGCAAAGAAGTTCTTAGCCAGATCAAGGAAGGCCTGATCGACCGGCTTAACCTTTATCAGAGCCCGGAGCAGATCGACGACGATACCCCACTGTTCGGCAGTGGTTTCAAGCTGGACTCAGTGGACGCCACCGAAGTGATCGTGATGCTGGACGACATGTTCAATATCCGGGTTTCTGAAGGCGATGACCCGGCCTACATGCGTAACGTCAACGCCCTTGCAACGTTCATTCTTGCTAAACGGCAAGCGAATTAATGCCGACAGTGGCTCTTGAGGAGAACTAACTATGAGCATCATCAAAGATTTACACGTTGCCAATGGCGCTGAGACTGTCCAGCGCAACGGAGTTGCGGTTCCGCTTAGCTATGGGGACGTTGCGGCGGCCCACCAGGCACTGAGAAAGAACGTCCTGCTGGCGGATTATTCGCACTTCGGAATGGTCGAAGTCAGCGGCGACGAGGCGTTTGAGTTTCTTGACGAGACCCTGGCGGGAGATCTGGGTGCGGTTCGCGATGAACAGGCCCTGTACACCCTGCTGCTGGATAACGACGGTGAAATCGTCACAGATATGTACGTCCTGTGTGACGACGAGCGCTATCTGCTGCTCACCGAATGGGATTCCGGCCCCGGGCTGGCCTCAATGCTGCGGGACCTGAAAGGCGAGCACGACGCCGAAATTCAGGCCATCGACCAAAACTATGCCTGCTTCCTGCTTGAAGGTCCCTATTGCTGGGAACTGGCAGCTGAGCTGTTCGGCATGGACGTTATTGGCCTGCCCTTCCTTGAATTCATGCACGTGGACAACGGTATCCTGTTCCGGTCCGGCAAGCATGGCGAATACGGCTACAAAATTCTGGTGGAGCCGGGTGCCGCAGCAGAGCTGTGGGGCCAGCTGGTGGAGCTGGGTGAAAAGTTCGACCTCCAGATAGGTGGCCTGGATTTCCAGGAACTGGCGCGCCTTGAAAACCCGTGCTGGAACCCGGTTATCAGCGGCGAGTTCTCCCGCTGCCCGGTAGAGCTGCAAATGCAGTGGGCTCTGCGTTACGACAAGGACGCCTTTATTGGTAAAGATGCCGTACTGGCGAAGCTCGAGCAGGGTGTTTCCCGCCGACTGGTGGGTATTGTTCTGCAGGGAGACACCGCAGAACCTGCCAAAGCCGGCGATACGGTTTTCTGCAACGATGAGGCCATCGGGAAACTGCTGAGCGCCGGGTATTCACCGGAGCGCAAAGCCCAGATTGGCCAGGCATTGCTGGACATAGACTTCGCGTACGCCGACATCAATCTGTATCAGGTGGAGTGCGCGGGTGAGCGTGTGCCTGCTTCGACCTCGGCGGTGCCGTTTATCCAGAACTTCAGCTTTGCCGTGAGCCCTTCCGAGCACAGTTACGTGGACCCATCCCGGCCCAAAAGCATAGTCGAACAGGCCGCAGAGATGCAGGCATCTTAAGCGCCTGACTCCAGCGAGGCCTCGGGGACAGGATCTTCCCGTTCCCGGTGGCCCCGCCGGGGCTTTGTTCCACCGGTTTTTCCCGTTCCCAAATGAATAGCAATGCAGTGAGCGAATGCGGCACACCGTATTCGCCACCGAGGAGACTCACGGATGCTCAAGCGTAAACGAATCGTCGTTACCGGTATGGGGGTTTTGTCCTCCATTGGCAGTTCAACCAGCGAGTTCAAAGAGAACCTGTTCGCCAGGAAGTGCGGGATCAAACCCAGCGAAGCCTATCGCAAGTATTATGAGCATGCCATTGCGTCTGAAATCACCCAGCCGGTGGAATTCCCCGGCCTGGACGCGGAAACACAGGCTGTCCTGGACAAGGCAGCGTTGTGGGCATACAAGGTCGGTCGTGATGCACTGATCGATGCCGACCTGCTGGATTCGCCCATCAAAAACAGCACCAGCGTATTCGTAGGGGTATCCGCAGCGGGTACCGAAGCCTACATGCCCCTTATCGAGAATCGGCCAGAAGACTACTCCCCGGATCAGGTTCGGGTTTCTGGCCCCTATTTTTCTTCTGGCGCTTCGGTATCAGCCCTGCTGCAACTCAAGGGCGGCTACGAAGTCATTTCAACGGCGTGCACCGCCAGCACAAACGCCATTGGTTTCGCCTTTGACCAGATGCAGAACGGGAAGAGCAAAACCGCGCTCGTGGTCGGCACCGAACCCATTTACCTTCCGACCTTTGCCGGTTTCTTTGCGCTGAAAGCCATGCGTGAGGAGCCATGCAGCCCGTTCTCAGGAACCCCGGGCATGTCCATCGGCGAGGGTGCCGGGGCATTAGTGCTGGAGGAATATGAACACGCGAAAGCGCGGGGCGCCAAAATTTATGGCGAGGTCATCGGGTACGCCACCTCCGGCGACGCACACCATGAGACAGCCCCCGACCCCCGTGCGGAAGGCGCCACCTCGGTGATGCGCAAAGCACTGGCCAACTCAGAGCTTGAGCCAGACGATATCCAGTACATCAATGCCCATGGCACCGGGACCGAGGCCAATGACCGCTCGGAAACCATCGCCATGAAGAAGGTGTTTCCGAATATCAAGGATATCCCGATCAGCTCCACCAAAGCCTATGTCGGACATAATATCGGTTCTGCCGGCATCATTGAATTCATTGCCTGCCTGCTGACCCTTCCGGAAGGCAAGGTGCTGCCGACGCTTAATTTCACCGAGCCCCGGATCGGCTGCGACCTGAACTACGTGCCAAACGAGTTCCAGGATCACGAAGTTAAAGTTTTCCTGAAAAACAACTACGCGTTTGGTGGCAACAACTGCTGTGTCGTTACGGCACTCAAGCCAGAGACAACACCGCAGACCAGCTATCGCCCCCGACGCGTTGCGATCACAGGCGTGGGCATTGTGACATCCCTTGGGTGTGAGACAGCCGAGGTGATCGAGCGAATCCGCGCCGGCGATGTTGCCTCGAATGTCGTCAGCGTCCAGCCGGACGGCTTTATGGACGCCGAGCGCCTCGGCACCGAGAAAGTGGAAGAATTCCTACGTGACTTCATGGCCTCACGCCCAGAGCTGGAGCGCGACGAAGAGGGTGCCATTCTGCTTCGGACTCATGAGGTCGACGTGGGTGATCCGAAGAAATACGTCAAGAACTACGACGCACGTAAGGCCAACCGGATCAGCACGTTCGCACTGATCGCACTGGAGCAGGCCCTGCGTAGCTCAGACCGTAAGATACGGCGGGATGGGGGCGATTACGCCTTGCTGATGGGAATGTCCAAAGGCCCTCAGGAAACTATTCAGAAGTATGTGAACAGCCTTTCTCCTGACCCCCGCAAGGCCCGTACGTTCGAGTTTTCCTCGGCACTGATGAATGGCATATCCACCTTTTGCTCCATCACCAAGAAGATTAAGGGATACAACACAACCCTTTCGACCGGCTATAACGCCGGCTTCAGCACCCTGACCTACGGTTATGAGCTGGTACGGCAAGGCCTTCAGCCACAAGCCCTGGTCGGCGGAGCGGATGAAAACTTCTACGGCAACAGTCTGCTGCTGGGTACGGGCTCTGAGGAAATATCCCTCAGCCTGAAGGCGGATGCCTATCAGGTTTACGGCAAGGACAACCCGGGCCACACGCTGGGCGAAGGCGCTGGCGTGGCTCTGATCGAAGATCTTGACGCCGCCCGCGAGCGCGGGGCCAACATTCTGGCCGAAATCGTCGGCTATGGCCGAAGCGGTAATGCGGACTATCTGCCGGTGCCCGGTGTCACCACAGACACCAGTGAATCCGGTATGGCGATAGCGATACAGCAGGCCCTGGAAGAAGCCGGGCTGGGTAGCGATGAAATCGACCTGGTTTGTGGCACAAGCTGGGGCGATCCAGCGATCGCCGACAAAGAGCTTGAGGGCGTTCGCCAGGTCTTCGGAGCGCGCGATGAGAAAGTGCCGATGGTTAACTACAACGGCCATTTCGGCTTTGTAGAAGCTTCCGCTGCCATTCTCAACATCGCCGTCCTTCTGGACTGTATGCAGCGTGGTGAAATTGCGCCGATTCCTCACACCCAGCAGTTCTGCGCCGACGATATTGCCTTTGTTCGCGAAGCCACGCAGAAAAACGTGAACAATGTGCTGATCATTGGGCTGACCGATGGAGGCAATAACTACGCCGTCGTGCTACGACGGGAGTCCTCGGGTGCCTAGATCCCAGCGAGAAAGCCACATAACCGGGCTCGGCGTTTTCTCGGGGCTGGGGCAAACCTTGCCGCAACTGATCCAGGCACTTGAGGACGGCTCGGTAGCGGAGACCACGCCGTTTTTCAACGATGACGAGGAGGCCGCCGCAGTGGGCCTCCCCTTCAACCCGCCTCACATCAGTGTGCCGGTAAGCGAGCGGTCGCGTTACCGGAGCAAACTGAACAGCGCCGAGCGTGGGCTCGCTCAGCTTTATCTGGTAATTGATGAAGCGCTGGCCCAGGCTGGCCTCACCACCGAAGATCTCGCCGGCCAGCGGGTTCGCGTGTATATCGGAAGTGCGGGCGTTCACCCCGAGATTGCCCGCTTTATCGGCTATCTCGGCCGCGACGACGCCGAAGATCTCGCATTCTATCCGGGGGTGCGTGAGCAGCACGCTGACAATTATCGGCAGGGCGCCGTAAGCCATGAGCTGACACGACACTACGGGCTTTCGCGGCCGCCGATCTCGCTCTACACCGCCAGTTGCGCCAGTTTGTCAGCGCTCTATCTGGCCGAAAACGCCATCGCCTCGGATTTGGCAGATCTTGCCGTGGTTGCCACCTGGCAGCCCGTGCAACTGACCGATCTGTTCTTCCTGGGCGGATTGAACGCGCTGTCTGATACCACCAGCCAGCCGTTCAATCACTCGGGCGACGGGGTTGTAGTGGCGGCGGCGGCAGCGGCTGTTGTGCTGGAAAGCAACGCCCGCCTGCAACGCCGCAACGGGCAAAGCCTTGCCCGGCTGGATGCCGTGACCACGTGCCAAAGCGGCGGCAGTGCCAGGGGTGGCAGCTCGTTTGCCCCGGATTTTAGGGCGATCGCAAACACCATGGCCCGGGCACTGGAGCAGGCCGGTATAACGGCGGACCAGATCGACTGTGTTTTCCCCCATGGCAATGGGCTGCGCTCCAGCGACAAGGCCGAGGCCATGTCCATACAAAAGCTTTGGGGCGAGATCGAAGTTCCGGTTGTGTCCTACAAGTCGCAAACGGGCTATATGCTGGCCGCCAGCGGTCTGGTCGACCTTGCGATTCTTGTGGACGCTCTTGGCAAGCAGCGTTTGCTGGGCTTTAAGGCGGACACGCCGCTTGATAGCAGCTATGGCCTCAATTTCCATACCAGCACCCAACCCAGAGTGCTGACGCGC
>CAZHAY010000057.1:0-4579 GCA_964530545.1 uncultured Marinobacter sp. | reverse complement strand
TTTCAGAAAAACAGGAGACGCCTCAATGACGTCTGATTCGAGCTCTCCTGCAGTGTCCGAGCTGGTACTTCCGTCTGCTGTTCTGGCGATAGATGGCCTCGCTGTCGCGCAGCCTGCCGAGGCAGTGGCCGAGCTTTATCAACCCCAGTGGTACAAAGCCTGGGAAGGCAAACTCTACCAGGATGCCCGGCGCAAACTTGGGCGGGACCGCTGGGCGATGACCCGATTCGGTACGGACCCGGGCCGCGGTGGCTATCGCGATACCTTACAGACGCTGGCAACGACCTGCCGCGAGGCACTTCTGCAGGCGGGAGTCCGCGGCGGCGCCCGGCCCCGGGGTGACCGCATGGCACTGCTGCACTTCGATCACTGGGGCCAGGTCTCACACCTGGAGAACGCCTTTAGCTGGCGAGATGCCTTTAACCTTGACGTCATTCCGAAGTTTCTTCTGCGGGAACATGGCATCAGCGGTTTCTCATGCCGTATCCGCGGCGAGCGGGCGGCCTTGATGGATGCCCTGACCGTCGCCTCTGAGCTGCTCGGCAGCGGGCAGATCGACGTTGCGGTGATCGGCGGTGTTTTTCGCTTCCACCCTGCACTCGGATTCTCCGCCGCACTGAGCGACGCCGCCGCGGAACAGCAATGGACTGGCAGTAAAGGGAAACAGTACGAAGCGGATGTGATTGAACGTGTGGGTTTCGTGGTCGTACGTCGGGCGGAAGATAGCCACAAGGGCGGCGCCGGGCTTTTATTGGCCGAGCCCACGTATCTTGCCCTGCCTGACGGCAAGCAAGCCTCAGCAAAGGCCCTGGCAGGCGCCTGGGCCCAATCCGCCGGCGGCCAGCCCTGGGCGGCCTATGGCGGCATGAGCCCTTCCGAAACCCTGGCCGAAATTGAGGCACAGGCCGCTGAACAAGCGGGCGTGGCCTTCCATGAACTCTGCCGGACGTCAGGCGACAGCGGCTGCATCACGCCGTTTCTCGGTTTACAGCAGTTTTCCAGGCATGCCGCGGCAAGTTCATGCCCAAGTGAGCTTTGCCTTTTGACAGTGACAGACAGCAGTGGAGGCGCCTGGATTCTCAAAGCGGCCTTCAACGGAACTGAACGCGGCGCATCAAGTGGCCGACCCTAATCATCAGGAGATAACAGTGAATAAACAGGACAGGCGTGAGGTAGTGCTGGTCACAGGTGCCGGCCGGGGAATCGGGGCAGCAATTGCCAAAAAATACATCGACCGGGGTTACGATGTCATTCTCAATTACCGGCGCTCGTACGGTAAGGGCGCGGCTCACGTTGATCATCTGCTTGAGTACGCCCGGGAACGCGGCGTAAACGCCATCAAGGTGCGCGCGGATATCGCAGAGACGCGCGAGGTCACCGCGATGATGGAGGAAATCAGGAAAGCGGGAATCACGCAAATCGATCACCTCATCCTCAACGCGGCCACCGCAACCTTCAGGCGTTTCAGTGAGATGACCAAAAACGACTGGAAGGTTCTGCTTGGTACAAGCCTGATCGGCAACGTGACCTGCGTTAACCAGATTACCCCGCTGATGCCGCCCGGCGGCACGATCTGCGCCCTCTCCAGCCTCGGCTCCCGTATGGTGTTCGACCGTTATCCGCTGGGGGTTATGAAGGCGGCTGTTGAACATCTGATCCGGTATCTGGCGGTAGAGCTGCGCGGCCAGAAAATACGGGTTAATGGCGTCTGCGCGGGCTTTACCAATACCGATATGGTTTCGCTCCTGTTGGATCTCTGGCCTGACATTGCCGAGAAAAACAAAGGCTCTGATGACAAATGGCTGCTGGACCCTGAAGAAGTGGCGAACGTGGTGGCGTTTCTTTCCTCTCCGATGGCGTCAGCGATTAACGGAGAGATCGTCACGGCGGATGCGGGGTTCTCTATCGGTATTGGCAGTGCCTCCAATAACTCAGACGCGCTTGCCGAAGGGCAGTAAAGGCACGATCTGGCTGCGCTCCGCATCATCATGCCCGGCTGGTAAAGGTCGGAGCCGGTTAACATCGATTAGACAGCAACCGGAGGTAATCGTGCTGGCACAAACACCACGTCCTAAGCAAGAGCGCCTGCATGCGTTAGACAATCTGAGAGCCGCAATGATGTGGCTCGGTATTGTTATCCATGTGGTGAGCAACCATCTGACCGGCGGATTCCCGGAACCACGACAGTGGCTTGATACCGCCACCAGCCCATTGGCAGACTTTCTGTTTCTGTTTATCCACGCTTTCCGGATGCCAGTGTTCTTTATTGTCGCCGGTTTCTTTGTCACGCTGCTGATTCTTCGTGATGACTATCGTGGCATGTTAAAACATCGCCTGCGGCGTATCGGCCTTCCGTTTATGATCTTCTGGCCGGTAATTTTTATCGTAAACGTCATACTCATCATGCTCTTTGTGGGGCTCATGGTGCATGGGTCGCCACAACTCGATCCCGACATCATGCCCCCACCCAGCAATGGCGAGTTTTTTAATACGATGCACCTCTGGTTTATCTATCTTCTGCTCTGGTTCTGCGTGCTGACCGCCATGGCGGGTTCCGTCTTGCACCTTGTACCGGCTCCGATAAAGGCAATGACGGCGCGGGCCATGCTATTGCTGGCCTCGCGCTGGTGGGGCGTGGTCATACTCACCCTCATTGTGGCATCCGCCACCGCGGGTTATTGGGGCGGCGTTCTGCGGGTCGGGGGCTCCTTTTTGCCACCTTTCGTAGAATGGCTCTACTACGGTGCGTTTTTTGTTTTTGGCATTTACCTCTATCACCACCGCACCTACCTTCTTGCCCTGTATATGCGCTGGTGGGCACTGTACGCGATCGTGGGCGGCGTATTCTTCACGCTAACACTCATTCTGTTCAGGTATGCCGAGGCATTGCCCCAACCGGACCTGGTAATGGCCCTCACTTACGGTGCCTCCAGCTGGCTGTGGAGCATGGCGCTCATCGGTGGCTTTCTCAAGCTGATGCCGACCCAGAATAAAGTGTTCCGGTATATCGCGGAGAGTTCTTATTGGGTCTATCTCATCCATATGACGTTCACCATCGGCTTCGGCATTATGCTGTATGAGCTGCCCCTCGGCGCCGTGCAGAAAATGATGATAAACACGACGGCGACGACCATCGTTTGCCTCATCAGTTATCAACTGATGGTTCGCCGGACCTTTATTGGTCGACTATTGAACGGAAAGCAGGTGCCGTCGTCGAAAATGGTGACGGCAGATTCTACCGTCTGAGATCACACTTCCGATTCGCTTCTTCCACTTGCCGGGCCCTGCCTGCGACCTTTTCACGGGTCAGGCAGGAGCCCGGGCGCCGGTGACAACCCGGCAAAGTGCTAGCCGGACCGACCTGGCGGTAATCAGTGGCTGCCCTCTGCCGAAGGATGCGGCTCAAACCACCAACCAGGCAGCAAGGCACGGTTCATCGGTTGCAGGAAGCGATCGTCGATCAGCCAGATCACGCCCTGATCCTCCGGCGTGCGGATAACCCGGCCGGCAGCCTGGGCCACCTTCTGCAGACCGGGAATGCGATAGGTGTAGTCGTAGCCCCTGCCAAAATGGGCTTCCAGCCGGTCTTTCAGCACCTCGTGCCAGGGATCGAAGGGCGGCAACCCGAGGGTAGCCACGAACGCGCCGATCAACTGGTCACCCGGCAGGTCGATGCCCTCACTGAACACGCCGCCCAGCACGGCAAACGCCACCGCGGGCTCTGGCGCTTGGAACCTTGCCAGAAACTCCCGGCGGTCCTCCTGACCCATGCCCGGCGTCTGCCTGCGTTGGGGAACCTCGGGCCAGTGTTCCGCCAAAGCCGCCGCCACCTGCCCCATGTATTCAAAGCTGCTGAAGAAGGCCAGGTAATGGCCCGGGCGCTCATTGAACTGGTGGGCGATCAGCTCGGCAATGGGTGCCAGGGATAAAGCCCGGTCCGGCTTGCGGGTGCTGATCTGGGGGGTGAATTGCACCTGCAACTGGTCCGCACCGAAGGGACTGGGCAGCTCGGTGAAGCGGGTGTCATCCGGCAGCCCGAGCAGGTCCCGATGATAAACACCCGGCGAAAGGGTGGCCGAAAACAGCAGTACGGAATCCAGGCTGGCAAACCGCGACGCCAAGAACTCCGCCGGTATCAGGTTCTGGATGGCGACGCTGGCCCGGCCCCGCCCTGGTCGGTGGAACTCGCACAGAGAGTGATCGCCAAACTGTTCCGCCAGTTTCAGAAAACCCACGCTTTCGAATAACAGCTCCTGCAGGGCCAGGTCTGGCGGGCTGTCTGCCAGGTAGTCCGTCAGCGAAGAGATCAACCCCTGCAGGGCAGGAAGCAGGCGGTGTGGCAGCGTTTCCAGGAAGACCGGTGCGGTGCCGGCCGCTTCCTGCTCCCGCACAAGCTCCTGCCAGGCACGGGCCAGCCGGTTTAGCGGGCTTTTCAGGGCCTGTGGCGCATTTTTCTTTACCTTCAGCAGCCGCCGCTGATCCAGCCGTACCGAATACATGGCCCGGGCCCGGTCCACCAGGTTGTGGGCCTCATCCACCAGCAGGCTGGCCTTCCATTGGTTCTGATTGACCAGGGCGT
>CAZHAY010000056.1:16391-18052 GCA_964530545.1 uncultured Marinobacter sp. | reverse complement strand
TCCAACGGCCCGGGCGACCCCGAGCCCTGCGACTACGCGATCCAGGCGATTCGTGAGGTCCTTGAAGCCGACATTCCGGTGTTTGGTATCTGTCTGGGCCACCAGTTGCTGGCGCTGGCCAGTGGTGCAACAACCATGAAGATGCCTAACGGTCACCATGGGGCCAACCATCCGGTCCAGAACCTGAAAGACGGCACCGTCATGATTACCAGCCAGAACCACGGGTTTGCGGTGGACGAAAGTACGCTGCCAGACAACCTGGAAGCGACCCACAAGTCGCTGTTTGATGGCACGCTGCAGGGTATCCGGCGCACCGATAAGCCGGCGTTTGGTTTCCAGGGGCATCCGGAAGCCGGCCCTGGCCCCCACGACGTGGCGCCACTGTTTGATGACTTTATCCGGTTGATGGAAGCGCGAACCGCGTAAGCGGAATTCCCACACAGCGTTGCCGAAAGGCCCGACATTCTGATTTATTGCTGACAGGTTGAAGAAATGCCAAAGCGGACCGACATCAAGAGCATCCTGATTCTGGGCGCTGGCCCTATCGTCATTGGCCAGGCGTGTGAGTTTGACTATTCCGGAGCCCAGGCCTGTAAGGCCCTGCGGGAAGAAGGCTACCGGGTGATCCTGGTGAACTCGAACCCTGCCACCATCATGACCGACCCGGCCATGGCGGACGCGACCTACATCGAGCCGATCACCTGGGAGACCGTTGAAAAGATTATTGAAAAGGAACAGCCAGACGCGCTGCTGCCGACGATGGGTGGCCAGACGGCGCTGAACTGTGCGCTGGACCTGGAAAAGCACGGGGTTCTGGCAAAGTATGGCGTAGAGATGATCGGCGCTAACGCCGATACCATCGACAAGGCTGAGGACCGCAGCCGGTTCGACAAGGCCATGCGCAAGATCGGCCTGGAATGTCCCAGGGCGTCCATTGCCCATTCCATGGAAGAAGCCTGGCAGGTGGCAGAAGATATCGGCTTTCCCTGCATTATCCGGCCGTCTTTCACCATGGGCGGTTCCGGCGGTGGTATCGCCTACAACCGGGAAGAGTTCGAAGAGATCTGCACCCGTGGACTGGACCTGTCCCCAACCAAAGAACTGCTGATCGACGAATCCCTGATCGGCTGGAAAGAGTACGAGATGGAAGTTGTTCGTGACCGGAACGACAACTGCATCATTGTCTGCTCCATCGAAAACTTCGATGCCATGGGCGTACATACCGGCGACTCCATCACCGTGGCCCCGGCCCAGACCCTCACCGACAAGGAATACCAGATCATGCGGAACGCCTCATTGGCGGTTCTGCGTGAGATCGGCGTCGAGACCGGTGGCTCCAACGTTCAGTTTGGCGTGAATCCCGAGAACGGCCGCATGGTCGTCATTGAAATGAATCCACGGGTATCCCGCTCGTCCGCCCTTGCCTCGAAAGCCACAGGTTTCCCCATTGCCAAGGTGGCCGCAAAGCTGGCGGTGGGCTACACCCTTGACGAGCTGCAGAACGAAATCACCGGTGGTGTCACACCGGCGTCGTTTGAGCCCAGCATCGATTACGTGGTCACCAAGATTCCCCGGTTTACTTTCGAGAAGTTCCCCCAGGCGGACGCCCGTCTCACCACCCAGATGAAATCGGTCGGTGAAGTGATGGCCATTGGCCGCAC
>CAZHAY010000056.1:14208-16291 GCA_964530545.1 uncultured Marinobacter sp. | reverse complement strand
CCGGTTTACAAGCGGGTGGATACCTGTGCTGCCGAATTTGCCGCAACCACGGCCTATATGTATTCCACCTACGAGGAAGAGTGCGAGGCGGAGCCATCCGACCGGGAGAAGATTGTCGTCATTGGCGGCGGCCCTAACCGGATCGGTCAGGGCATCGAATTTGACTATTGCTGTGTCCACGCGGCGCTGGCCATGCGGGAAGATGGTTACGAAACCATCATGATCAACTGCAACCCGGAGACCGTCTCAACCGACTACGATACCAGTGACCGACTGTACTTCGAGCCCATCACCCTGGAAGACGTGCTGGAAATCGTTCACAAGGAAAAGCCCAAGGGCGTCATCGTGCAGTACGGTGGCCAGACGCCGCTCAAACTGGCCCGTGGCCTGGAAGCGGCCGGTGTGCCAATCATCGGTACCAGCCCGGATGCCATCGACCGGGCCGAAGACCGGGAGCGGTTCCAGCAGATGATTGTTCGCCTGGGCCTGAAGCAGCCCCAGAACGCTACCGTGCGCAGCCACGAAGAGGGCATTCTGGCAGCGCGGGATATTGGCTATCCGCTGGTGGTGCGACCATCCTATGTGCTGGGTGGGCGGGCCATGGAGGTCGTCCACAACCAGGAAGAGCTGGCGCGTTACATGCGTGAGGCTGTGCTGGTGTCCAACGACAGCCCGGTACTGCTGGACCACTTCCTTAACGCGGCCATTGAAGTGGACATTGACGCCATTTCTGACGGCAAGGATGTAGTGATTGGTGGCATTATGCAGCATATCGAACAGGCCGGCGTGCACTCCGGCGACTCCGCCTGTTCGCTGCCGCCGTACACCCTGCCGAAAGACGTGCAGGGAGAAATGCGCGAAGCCGTACGCCGGATGGCGCTGGAGCTGGACGTGATCGGCCTGATGAACGTTCAGCTGGCCTGGCAGGACGGCGAAGTCTATGTAATCGAGGTGAACCCGCGGGCGTCCCGTACCGTGCCCTTCGTCTCGAAAGCCATTGGCGAATCCCTGGCCAAGGTGGCCGCGCGCTGCATGGCGGGGCGCAGCCTGAAGGATCAGGGCTTTACGGAGGAAATCGTGCCCACCCATTTCTCAGTGAAGGAATCGGTGTTCCCGTTTAACAAGTTCCCATCCGTTGACCCCATTCTGGGGCCGGAAATGAAGTCCACCGGGGAAGTGATGGGTATTGGTGACAGCTTTGATGAAGCTTTCGCCAAGGCCGCACTGGCCGCCGGTGAGCGTTTGCCCACCACCGGCACCGCGTTTATCTCCGTGCGGGAAGTCGACAAGGCAGGCGTGGTTAAACTGGCCCGGGACCTGGTAGATGCCGGTTTCAAGCTGATTGCCACCAATGGCACGGCCCAGCAGATCAGCGATGCGGGTCTGGAAGTTGAAAGGGTCAACAAGGTCGGTGAAGGCCGTCCGCATATCGTTGACGCGATTAAAAACGGCAAGGTTCAGTTGATCATCAATACGACCGAAGGCCGCAAGGCGATCGCTGACTCGGCGCAGATCCGCCAGTCCGCGCTGCAGTACAAAGTAACCTATGCCACAACCCTGGCGGGAGGCGAGGCCTTCTGTCGCGCCATTAAATTCGGACCCGAGCGGACGGTACGCCGTCTGCAGGAACTGCATTCAGGAACGCAACTATGACGACTCGAGTACCCATGACGATTGATGGTGAAGCCCGCCTTCGGGATGAGCTTCAGCAGCTGCGGTCTGTCGAGCGCCCGAAAGTGATTGAAGCCATTGCCGACGCCCGCGAGCATGGCGATCTCAAGGAGAACGCCGAGTACCACGCAGCGCGGGAGCAGCAGGGCTTTATTGAAGGGCGCATCCAGGAAATCGAAAGCAAGCTCGCGGCAGCTCAGGTGATTGACGTCACCAGCATAAAAAATACTGGCCGGGTCATTTTCGGAACCACAGTGCATCTGTTGAACGTCGAAACAGATGAGCAGGTCGTCTACAAGATCGTGGGTGAGGACGAGGCCGACATCAAGGGCGGCAAAATTTCGGTTTCATCACCCATCGCCCGGGCGCTGGTTGGCAAGAACGAAGGCGATGTGGTCGCCATTCGCGTGCC
>CAZHAY010000056.1:0-14108 GCA_964530545.1 uncultured Marinobacter sp. | reverse complement strand
TTACTCCTGTGTCGTCCCGGCGACAGGGGCTTCACATTGCCGGAATCCTGCGGTGGCGGGGTTCCGGTTTTTTCATGGAGTAACATCCCAAGCTTCTCGTTAATGCCTTCCAGCGCAGACGCCATGCGGGACAGGGTGTTGCCCAGCTCCCCGCTGATGCTGACTCCGTTTGCCGCCGGCGGCTCAAAGTCCGCTGAACTGGTACTGGTGGGAATCTCAGGTTGGTTGCCAATGGCCGGCTCATCCCCCAGCAGATCCTTTCGGATCGCTTCCAGATCCCGTCGATCCAGTACCTGTCGCTCATCGGAGTAGGCGCACATCATCAGGCCATCGCAGAGCTTGTTGATGACCCGGGGAATACCGCCGCTCATGGCAAAAATATCCTTCACCATGGCTTCATCAAACAGGGGCGCACCCTTGTGACCGGCGACCAGCAAGCGATAGTCGATGTATTCGCCGGTTTCCTTTTCGGACAGGCCTTCCAGGTGGAAGAACAGCTTTACCCGCTGGGAAAGCTGCTGGATCTTGCGGATATGGTCCTTGAGCTCGGGCTGGCCCAGCAGGATGACTCGCATGGCCGGGCCGCCGAGGCCCTCAAGGCCGGCCAGCATGCGGATATCTTCGAGGTTTTCCTTGCTGAGGTTCTGCGCCTCATCTACCGCCAGCACAACGGGGGTGCCCCGGTCGGCCATCATCTGCAGGTAATCCATGATGGCGAACAGCATGGTCACTTTGCTTTCGGTACTGGCCTGGATGCCCGCCTGATGGACCAGCAGCCGGAAGAAATCGTCGGACTTCAGGTTGGTATAAGAGACATGAAGCAACTTGAGGTTGCCGTCCAGGCTGCGGATGGTCTTTTTCAGCAGGGTGGTCTTACCAGACCCGATCTCACCGCTGATGACCACAAAGCCTTCCGGGCTCCAGATCGCCGAGTTCATATAGACGAAGGCTCTGGAGTGCTGCTGACTCATGTACACGAAATCGTCTTCCGGCGTCATGCGGAAGGGTTGGCGGCGTAATCCGAAATGCTCGAGATACATGGTTTGTGTCCGTGTCGGGTTCAGGCCAGGCGAATCAATTCATTCTGATGAAGCTTGATGCGATCAGGCTGGTACGCTTCATAGCTTTCGCTAACGGTGCCAAAACTGAAATCCTGCAGCAACCGTTCCAGTCGTCCGTAACACTTGTCCAGGTTGGTGTAATGTCGGAACCGTGAAAACCAGCTCGCGTTATCGTACCGGGGCTGGTCCGGGTCTACTTCCCAGGGGTGCAGATAGAACATTTGTGGCTGGGTGCCGCCGGCGCTGGCCAGACGAAACAGATGGCGAAACACCGGATAGGGGAATTGCCGGAAGTAGCCACCGCCAGCTGCTGGAATCGTCAGCCGGAACAGGCGTGCGGTAGTTAGCGGGAATTCGCGCAGGGATGCACCACTACTGGTCTGGATGGTGTAGGGGGTTTTTGGCGAATCCGGAATACCGTAGCGGTCGTGGTGGATCGGAAAGATGCTGGAGTCCCAGGTAAATCCAAGCTCCGCAAGAATATCCAGCGCCCAGAGGGACTCACGGGTAATGGAATAGCTCGCCGCCCGGTAGCCGGTCACCGGCCGTTGGATAATATCTTCCAGGATCAGCTTGGACTTGCGGGTTTCCTCGGCAAATACCGCCGGTGTCTGTTGGTAGACCAACTGATGGCTGTAGCCATGGGATGCGATCTCATGCCCCTGTTCGGCCAGCTTCCGGATCAGTTGCGGGTACCTTTCCGCCACCCAGCCAAGCACGAAAAACGTGCATTTCACCTGTTGTCGCTCGAACAGCTCAAGCAGACGCTCAGTGTTCTGTTCAACCCGGGAAGGAAGAGTCGCCCAGTCATCCGGTGATATTACCTGGGACAGGGCCGCCACATGGAAATAATCCTCAACGTCAACGCTAAGGGCATGTAATACGGCACCGTCGTCCTGATGGGCTTTTGTGACTGACTTGGCTGATTCTGTCATAGGAGGCTCCGTTCTCCCTCTCCCTGAATAACATTCGTGAAACCTGTCCGGATTTCATAACCGTTCAGATAGTAGCCTTAGCGGCACCCTCGTGTCACCGGAAATACCCTGTTCTATGATCACGATCTCGCGGGGAGGTGTTAAAGGTTGTAAAATTTCGTTACGAATTGATACGGGATACCTTGAGATTGTGTACAGGCCGGCGCAGAATGGATGACGGTAATTTAGGCGTGCAGACGTCGTCTGACGGATTCGGTAACGATGGGCTGCCCGGATCGGTCTCGCGGGTAGAGCCAGACGGATTTTATAGAGACGACAAGGATGTTCGGTGTGTCCTATATACGCATTAGAAAGCATTACCTCCACCTCCCATACCTGGTTCTCGGGACGTTGGAGTTTGCGGCACTGTTCAGCACGTTCTACCTGTTGGGTTTCGTGCTTGATCAGGTAGGCGCAGCCGACGCCAGTCTTCGGACCAGTGCCGGTGCCGCTTTGCTGTTTGCTCTGGTGATGAGTTGCGGAACTCTCGCGATGGGTGTGTATTTTGCAATGGTGCGCGAAGGATTCGCGTCCATGTTCTTCCGCACTCTGGTCGCCTTCTGCTTTCTCGGCGGGCTTGCGCTGACCATTCTCTACATGTTGCTTCCCAACGTCAGCCCCGGCAGTGACAAGCTGTTCTGGGCCGTTCTGCTGGCCATTCTTCTGGTCACACTGATCCGTCAGGTTTTTCTGAAAGTTGTCGATTCCGATCAGCTGGCCCGTCGGGTGGTGGTTTTTGGCGGCGGCGAATTTGCGGAATCCCTGCTTACGGACTATGAAAGAAACCTCAGGGCCTCGGGTATCCGGATCATGGGGTGTGTGCCGGATTCCGCCGATCCCCGGGTGGATGCGCGACATCATTTGCCGGCGCCGGAGGATCTTTATCAGTTCTGTCGCCAGAACCGTATCTCCGAAATTGTGATCGCCCAGCAGGAACGTCGCAAGAGCGAAGGCGGGCGTCTGCCCGTGGAGGCGTTGATGGAGTGTAAGCTGCGGGGTATCGCGGTGACCGATGCGGTGGCGTTCTACGAGCGGGAGCTGAAGAAGGCGCGGCTGGAGCTGGTGCACCCGTCCTGGATTCTGTTCTCAGACGGCTTCAAGGCCTCCCGCTCCCGGGATCTGACCAAGCGGGTGGTGGACCTTGTTATCAGCTTGACGCTGGCGGTGATTATGGCGCCCTTTATGTTGCTCACGGCGCTGGCCATTGTGCTGGAAACCGGCCGGCCGATTCTCTATAGCCAGGACCGGGTGGGAGCCAGGGGGCAGATCTTCCGGATCTACAAATTCCGCAGCATGCGGCAGGATGCCGAAAAAGACGGCCAGGCCCGCTGGGCGGCGCAGAACGACAGCCGGATAACCCGGGTGGGTGCGTTTATCCGCAATACCAGGCTGGACGAGTTACCCCAGCTGTGGAATGTAATTAAGGGCGAAATGAGCTTCGTTGGTCCCCGTCCGGAGCGGCCAGAGTTTGTCGAGCAGCTCAAGGAGCAGGTGCCTTTCTATAATACCCGGCATTATGTGAAGCCGGGACTCATGGGGTGGGCCCAGCTGAATTACCCCTACGGTGCGTCAATCGAAGACGCCCGGGGCAAGCTGGAATACGACCTGTATTATTCAAAAAACCACAGCATCGTGATGGATTTTCTGATCATGATCCAGACGGTTGAAGTGGTGTTACTGGGCAAAGGGGTGCGATAGCAATATGGACAGCTACAGAGTACGAGCACTGAGAACCGCCATTATGGCTCTGCTGGTCAGCTTGCTGGCCGCTTGTGCCGGCGTTCCGGAAGGACAGAACAATCCACCGGCATCGATGAGCAAACCGGATGATTACCGCATTGGCGTTGGCGACACGATCTCGGTACACGTCTGGCGCAACCCGGAACTGACCCGGGCGATTGTCGTGCGCCCCGACGGCCATATCTCCATGCCACTGATGGGTGATGTGGAAGCCGAAGGCATGCGGCCTGAGGATCTGGCAAAGGAAATCACCACCGGTCTCAGTGAAGTGATCCGTAACCCCGAGGTGACTGTGGTGGTCGACAGCCCGGTCAGCGCGGAATTCCGCAGCCGGGTGCGGATCACCGGGCAGGTAGGTCAGCCGATTTCCATTCCTTACCGGCAGGGTATGACCGTGCTTGATCTGGTGCTTGAAGCGGGCGGACTAACCCCGTTCTCAGCGGGCAACCGGGCTGTAATGCACCGGCAGACCGGTGAGGAGTATGAGAGCTTCGACCTGAACCTGAAAGCGATTCTGGAAGATGGCGATATGCGCACCAACTACACCATCCAGCCGGGTGATGTGGTGAGCGTTCCCCGTAAGTCTCTGTTGCGTGGAGAGCTCTGATGGACTGGCGGTACATTCTCGATATGGCTAATGCGGTAAAGCTTGAGCTTTACCGCTATCGGGTGCTGGCCGCCATTATCTTCATGTGTGTTACGGCCGGTGTATTGGGGCTGGGCTATGTCACGCCCAAGACCTATACGTCGGAGGCCCTGCTGTACGCGGATTCGTCCAGCATATTGCAGCCCCTGTTGCGGGGCTCGGCCGAGGTGACGCCCATTGATCGCATCAATGAGGCGCGGGAGATGCTGCAGAGCCGTACCTACCTGGAGCAGGTCGCCTTCGATGCCGGGTTGCTCACGGGGGGTGAGACGGACAACGTAAAGAGCGAGAAAATTGCGGCCTTAAGGAATGCACTCACGCTGCGTGTTTCCAATCGCAACTTCCTTGAGCTTGGCTACCGCAGCGACAGTCCGGATAAGTCGTTTCGGGTGCTGAGTGCCGCCCTGAACCGCTTCATGGAGCGCACGTCAGCGAAAAAGCGCTCGGAAAGCCAGGGAGCCTACCAGTTTATCGATGCCCAGGTATCGACCTACCGGCGCCAGCTGGAGCAGGCGGAGCAGCGGTTGAAGCAGTTCCGTTCCGAAAACCAGGACGGCACCACGTCCAACGTCCAGACCCGTATCGAACGCCTGCGGGCGGAAATTGAAGACCTCCGTCTGGCGATTCAGCAGACCGGAGCAGAGGTGGAGCTTACCAGCGTCCAGCTGGCCGAGGAGCAGCCTTACCGGACCGTGAGTCGTGGCGGTGGTGGCACTGAGGTGGACCGTCAGATCGGCCAACTTGAAGGCACTCTGGCCGACCTCCGGTTGAGCTATCACGATACCCACCCCGACATCGTTTCTGTTAAGGGCCAGCTGGAAGACCTGCGAGCGCGTAAGGCCCGGGGTGATGTCGGTCGTCGCAACGTCGCCGCCAGCGATGTTATGGAGAACCCGGTATACGAACAACTGAAAATGAAGCTGTCAGATGCCGAAACGCAGCTTGAGGTCCGCCGTAACCGGCTGGCCTCATTGGAAAAACTGCTGGAAGATGCGTTCGAGCGGGCCGAGCGGGTTGCTGCTAACGAAGCAGAACTGGCGGAACTGACCCGTGACTATACGGTGACCAAGAACGTCTACGAAGACATGCTGGAACGCCGGGAAAAGGCCCGTCTCTCCATGACCCTGGATGTGGAAGGCCAGGGCGTCAGTTACCGCATTCAGGAGCCGGCGTCTTATCCCACACGCTGGGACGGGCTCCAGCTGCATCAGGTCGGCATGGCCGGACCTTTTCTTGGCGGCACCATGGTGCTTGGTCTGCTGGTGGCGCTGGTCATGTTTGATAACCGGGTGCGGTCAAGCCGGACGTTGCTGACCCAGCTGCCCGGCGATATCCCGTTGCTGGCCTCCATCCCTCATTATTCCAGTAGCTGGAAAGAGCGGCTGATGCGCAAGGACACGCTGGTCGTGCTCTCCGTGTTGGCGGTCTTTATGGTTGTTTATCTCGCTGTGCTGATATTCAGCATTATGGGTGTTACACCGCAGCAGATCACCAACACATTTTCCGGCGGCTCTGCCGGTCTGGGCGGTTAGTCTTCATGGATAACAATAAACTGTACAATGCGCTGCTGAAAACCCAGGAACGCCACAAGGCAGAACGAGCCGCCGATAGTGAGCGTGATGAGTCTATCGATGCCGCTGAGGCACTGACGCCGGGGAGCGATAAATCCCACCTGGAAGCGGCGCTTCTCAACGAGGCCCGGCAGGAGCGGAATCACCGGCAGGCGGAGTTTGCGACACGCCCGTTCGGTCAGGCAGGCCCGAACTGGGCCATAAGAGACGAGTCTGTCAGTTCCCATACGCCATCACTTTACGACGCATCCATTTCACTGGACCTGATCAACAACCCGCACCCCTGGTCGGAAGAGGAACTCTGGGAACGCAAGATCATCTATCCGGGCATGGCGAATAAGGCCATTCTGGATGCCTTCCGGGAAATCCGGATCAAATTGCGGGACCGGGCCGGTGCGGTGAATTTCTCCGTGCTGGTGTCGTCGTTGGGGACATCAGACAATTCGGTACTCACCGCTTTCAATCTGGCGGCTACCTTCGCCATGGATGCCCAGAGTTCGGCCCTGCTGGTGGACTGTAACCCCTGGGACAGTGATCTGGAATCCCTGGTGTCGTCGCCCATGAACCTCGGTGTTACGGACTTCGTGGCGGACAAGTCCGTCAAGGTGCAGGACATCATTTATCCCAGTGGCATTGACCGGCTCAGCGTAGTCCCGCCAGGGACGCTTGCCAGCTCAGCGGTTGAACTGTTTTCAGCGGTCCGTATGCGGGATCTGATCGGCGAGTTGAAAACCCGCTATCCGGACCGGTTTCTGATCATCAATGCGCCGCCGCTCAAGGCCAGCACCGAAGCCCAGATCCTGGTGCGCTACGCGAACCAGGTGGTTCTCGGCGTACCCTTTGGCGAGGTCACGCCGGAAGAAATTGTAAGTTCGGTTGAAACCCTCGGGTCCGAGAAGTTCTCAGGATTGATTTTCCAGCAATGAGGTTGGCCATGGATGTTGCCTTTCGCAAACGTCGTTCGGGTGTGTCTGTCCTCCCGCTGATTGTCGCTGTTGCTGCTTTTGGTGTTCAGGCCGAAGAGCTGAGCTACCTCGCATCCACCACCGTCTTCACCGATGTGACTCATACCGAGCGCGGCAGTCGTGATGACACCCGGGTCGGTGCAGGTATCAGTGGCGATGTCGGCGCGAACTGGCTGTCAGGCGCCCATCGCTTTCAGGCTCTCTACGGCGGTACGCTGCAAACGGACCGCAGCAGCCTCGCCACGGGTGATCAGGATAACCTGTCGATCCGCGGTTCTTCCCGCTACAACTTCTATGAGCCAGGCAGTCGCTTCGACTTCAACGCCGGACACAGCATCCGTTCGGTACGAAACGCTACCGGTTTTACCCTGGATAACTCCGGCTACGACACCCAGAACGCCGTCAACGCTGGTGCCGGGGTGCTGTTTTATCCGGGCGAGCTGACGACCCTCAGGCTGGGTGGGCAGGCGGCGAAGACCTGGGCCGAAGACGATGTTGACGACGGCGAATCCCAAAGCATCGAGGCCAACCTGATGCGCCAGGTTTCCGAGCGGAGCATGGTCTATCTGGTCGGTAACCGTGCCTGGGAGGAAGAGCGTGGGACCGATATCACCCTGGAATCTGCTTCGGTGGGCATGGAAACCCGGCTGGAGAACGGCCTTTTTTCCGTGTCGATCGGTGGCTCGCGAGCCGAAAGTGGCGATATGGAAAACGATGCCGTTATCGGCTCCATCGCCCGCCAGTGGGACACCTCCCTGACCAGCACCCGTATCAGTTATGAGCGGACCCAAAGCAGCACGCTGCTGGATCTGGCGCTGGCTCCCATCCCCGAGTTCGGCATTGAGGATGAGTTCTCGGTTCGGGTCCAGGGAGTCACCGTCAACGACATTATCACCCTGGTCCACAGCACCCAGCGGATCTGCGACCTGTGTACCGTTAACTTCATGTTGCGGGCCAGTGAAGAAGAAAGCATCGAAACCGGCGAGGAGATGTGGGAATACCTCGTCGGCGCTGGTCTGGGGCTGGCGGTGGCAGAAGATAAAACCATCAATTTTGACTACCGCTGGCAGGCAGATGCGTTCGAAGACCGTAGCACCATTGATGATGAGCGGCATGATCTCATTGTGACTTACCGCCACCACCTCACGGACATCGCTTCGTGGGGGGTCGCCTTGGACACGGCCTTCACCCGGGGCATTACCGATCAGGATCGATACCAGGCAAGGTTGTTCTTTACGCTGGGCTGGGACGGAATGGAAAGGGCCTGGTAAGCGCACCAGGCCACCTATAAAAACAGGGAAGACGCTGTGTTTGAAAACCGGAGAACCATTCAGCTCCCGGCAGAGACGCCGCCGCAGCTGATTGTGGTGATTGATACCGAAGAAGAGTTCGACTGGAACGCCGAGCCCGATCCGGAGGCCACTGCGGTGACCGCCATGGACCATATCGGCCGCGTCCAGTCGATATTCAACGAGTACGGTATTGTGCCCTGCTACGTGGTGGATTACGCCATCGCGAGCCAGTCTCGCAGTGTTTCTCAATTGAAGACTTACCTTGATGCTGGTCAGTGTGAAATTGGCGCCCATCTTCACCCCTGGATAAATCCCCCGGTGGAAGAGGCGCTCACCCGTTCCAATATGTACCCCGGAAATCTTCCAGAGCCTCTGGAACGGCAGAAACTGGCCAAATTGCGCGACACGATTGCTGAGAATTTCGGAGTTACGCCAACGATCTATAAGGCGGGCCGGTACGGTTACGGACCCAATACCACCGGCATTCTTACTGATCTGGGATTCCGTATTGACCTGTCCGTATGTCCGCCGCTGGATGCCCGGGCCGACGGTGGCCCCGATTATCGTTATTACAATGCCTCGCCGTTCTGGTACGGCCCGGCTGAGAACCGGCTTCTTGAAATTCCGGTCACGGGTGGTTTTGTCGGCTGGGCTGGCCGTCTGGCCCCGCCAGTATTCGATCTGGCGATGGCATTCCGGAAACTGAAAGCACCGGGCATTCTCTCACGACTGGGAATGGTGGACCGCCTGATGCTCTCGCCTGAGGGTTTCCCGACGGCAGAACATATAAAACTGACCCGTGACCTGTATCGGCGTGGGGTGCGCACGTTTACCTGGAGCTTTCACAGCCCCAGTGTAGTACCGGGTCACACCAGCTACGTGCAGGACCAGCAACAGCTGGCAGGGTTCCTGGATTCGTTTCGCCGGTTTTTCGATTTCTTTTTCAACGAAATGGGCGGTGAGGCGACGACTCCCACCCGGCTCAGAACGCATATGGAGAAGTTTGCATGAAGGTGCTTGGTATTTCGCCGATGGACAAGGACGCGACGGTCTCAATTGTTGAGGACGGTGAAATCCTGTTCGCAGCCGGCGAGGAGCGTTTTTCACGGGTCAAGCAGCAGGACGGTTTCCCACGGTTGGCACTGGAGAACGCGCTGGCGTATACCGGTAGCAAGATGAGTGACTTCGACCAGGTCTGTTACCCATTCCTCACCTGGGAGAACGAACAGAAGCTGTTTATGCAGAACCTGGAGGACGAACGCCAGTTTATCCGCAGCTTTGAACCGGCGGATCTGAGCCGCCAGGTCAAAGACGCGTTAGGGCGCGTGCCGGACCGGAACGAGCCCATACATGGCCTGCAGCACCCAAATGCCATGATGGAAAAGGGAATGATCCATAACTCCTACTATTCCATGACTGGTACTCATCGCCTCGCCTCGAACAATACGGCCCTCAAGATGTCCGGCCGGTGGGGTGAGAATGCGACAACGTCTTTTCAGCAGTGGGAGCAGGCGCTGACTGATGGCCTTCGCTCGATGGGCTGGGAGAAGCCGGTAAAACGAATGGACCACCATCTGTCCCACGCGGCGAACAGTTTTCTGGCCAGCGGATTCGAGCGGGCCCTGTGCATCACCCTCGATGGGTACGGTTCCGGCCTGGCTGGGTCGGCCAGTGAAGCCCGGGACGGTAAGATCCGCCGGCTCCATGGCATCAGTTACCCGAACTCGCTGGGTACCCTTTATGAGCACGTGACGTCGAGCCTGGGTTTTAAACCGAGTCGTCACGAAGGCAAGATTGTCGGGCTGGCGTCCTACGGTGATCCTTCCATCCTGGGCGATATCCTGCTGAGCCGGATTGAGCAAACGCCGGGCGATTACCGTATTTACGAAGCCAACAACGTATATTTTTCACGCTATCTGGCCTCCAGGTTCCCGAAAATCGATGTCGCTGCCGCTTACCAGTATGCCCTGGAGGTCGTAGCCACCAATTACGTTCGGTACTGGGTCGAGAAGACCGGTATTGACACCGTCGTCCTGTCCGGAGGCGTAACCGCCAACGTGAAGTTGAACCAGCGCATTTTCGAGATTGAAGGGGTTAACCATATTTTCGTCTATCCCAATATGGGCGACGGTGGTTGCGGTACCGGCGCAGCTCTCTACCATAGCTGGCCCGGCGGCGTGAAAGACTCCATTACCAGCACCTACTTCGGTCCGGACTACAGCGAAGCCGAAATTACCGCCGCGCTGGATCAGGAGGGCCTTGAGTACTCCCGCCCCCAGAACCTTGCCGGGGAAGTTGCCGCGCTGATCCACAGCGGTCAGGTGGTGGCCCGTTTCAATGGTCGGATGGAATACGGTCCCCGCGCCCTTGGCAACCGTTCCATCCTGTATCACGCCCGGGAGCCGGAAGTGAATCAGTGGCTGAACAAACGTCTTGGTCGCACTGAGTTCATGCCTTTTGCCCCGGTGACGCTCTACGAGGCCCGGGAGAAGTGCTATCACAACATTCGCGGCGCTGAGCACAGTGCGGAATTCATGACTGTCACCTTCGATTGCACGGAGTTTATGCGGGACAACTGCCCGGCCGCGGTCCACATCGACGGCACCGCGCGACCGCAGCTGATCCGCCGCGAGGTGAATCCCGGCTACTACGACATCCTGAAAGAGTACGAGAAAATCAGCGGCATCCCCAGCCTGATCAATACCAGTTTCAACATGCACGAAGAGCCCATTGTGAATACACCACAGGACGCGGTGCGGGCGTTTTTGCAGGGTGCGCTGGATTATCTCGCCATCGGCCCCTTCCTTGTCAGGCATCCGAACCCGGCCCATTGATGTTGACCAGCGAGCGGAGCAGTACATCCATGGCGACAGGGAAGCTTGCAGTCAGCCAGCACGCGGTCACCGATTTGCACCTGCTTCAGGCGGAATGGGAAGACCTGGAGAGCCGGTCAGCGCCGACGGTGTTCCTGTCCTGGCAGTGGCTGGGACACTGGCTGGAGGTCTACCAGCCGGACGTGCGAGTGCTGAAGGTGACCGAAAACGGGCGCCTGATCGGTCTGGGAATGATTGTTGTATCCAGTGAGCGCCGCCATGGTCTGCTGCGTTCCCGGTGCCTGCGGCTGCATCAGACGGGTAGCCGGGTGCTGGATCAGATCTGGATCGAGTACAACGGCTTTCTGTCGGAGCATGGCCGGGACCGGGATGTGTCGGCGGCCTGCCTGAACTACCTGGTCGCCCAGAAGGAAGAGTGGGATGAGTTCGTGGTAGGGGCCATTGATGCCGACGAGGCGGATTTCTATGCCGAGACCACAGGGCTCTTTAAACACGTGCGTTGGGAAGCACCCTGTTACGGCGTCGATCTGGACCAGTTACGGCGTAATGGTAAGCACTATCTGGATACCCTGTCGCGAAATACCCGGTATCAGATCAACCGGGCGCATCGCCTGTACGAAGATCGTGGTCCGGTAGCGCTGGTACGGCCCGATAGCGTAGAGGAAGCCCTGGCGGTCTTTGACAGCATCGGCCCCCGCCATCTGGAGCGCTGGGGCAGCGGTCCAGATCAGAGTGGTTACGCCAACCCGGACTTTGTGCGCTTTCACCGCAGTCTGATCCGCAGCCAGTGGCCGGAGGGTGGAGTAGATCTGGTGTCCCTGCGGGCAGGGGATGACGTAATCGCCTCTTTTTACAATCTGCTGCATAACCAGGTGGTCTATTTCTATCTGGGTGGCATGATGACGGAGACCGATAACAAGCTGAAGCCGGGCCTGCTGGGGCATAGCCTGTGTATTGAGGACTACCGTCAGCACGGGTTCCACTACTACGACTTTATGGGTGGCGAAGAACGGTACAAGTCGAACCTGGGGGAGCGCCACCGGCATCTGGTGCAGGTGGCACTCCAGCGGCCTCGCTTCAAGCTGAAGCTGGAACAGGCTTTGCGCGAAGCAAGAAACCAATGGCTGGGAGAACCCGGAGCTGGTTATGGGCGTTGAGGAGCAGTACATGTCGGGTACCGACGATGTTGAAGTAGTTTCAACAGGCCTGGAGGAGGCCCGGGCGGGGGGATGGGACGATTATGTCACCCGGCACCCGGAAGGGACCGGCTACCATTATCTTGCCTGGTTACAGAGTATCGCCGAAGCGTATGGACACCGGCCATGGTGCCTGGTGGCCCTGTCGCCCGGCGGGGATCTTACCGGTGTGTTGCCGCTGTGCGAGTTTCGCATTCCGTTGCTGGGCGCCCACTGGGTGTCGCTGCCTTTCTGTGATCTGGGCGGGCCCTTGGCGAGCAGCCATAAAGCCGCGGTTGCGCTCCGGGAAAAGGCGGTTGAGCTGACCCGGCAGCGGGGCGGAAAAGGCGTGCATCTGCGACTGCCCGGTGATCCCGTGGACGAATTGGCTGAGCAACCCCTGTCGAAAGTCAGCATGCTGTGTGAACTGCCCGGCAGCAGTGATGAGCTCTTCAAAAGTTATAAACCCAAGCTGCGCAGCCAGATACGCAAGGCTGAGAAAAACGGCCTGCGGGCAGAGGTTACGACCGGGGCCGCGGCCGTTGATGAGTTCTACAAGGTGTTCGCGGTCAATATGCACCGGCTGGGCTCTCCGGTACACAGCCTGCGCTGGTTTCAGGCCTTGCAGCGGAACTACGGCGAGCGCATGCTGATCGGGCTGGTCTGGCATGGCAGGACGGTGGTGGGCGCGGGGATCGTCCTCGTTAACGGCCCAAGGGCAAGTATCCCCTGGGCCTCGACCCTGGCGGAGTACAACCGGCTGGCGCCCAATATGCTGCTCTACTGGTCATTGCTGGCCCATGTGGCAGACAACGGCTGCCACGTTTTTGATTTCGGTCGTTCAACGCCGGGTGAGGGCACCTACCGGTTCAAGAAACAGTGGGGGGCTGAACCCCATGCACTGCACTGGCTGGACTTCCGGCCGGACGGTGAGCCTGAACTCAACAGCAACAGCGCACCGGCAGGAAACAGGCGGGAAATGCTGGAGAACGTCTGGCGTCGCCTGCCATTATCCGTCGTAAACTTTATCGGCCCCGGCCTAAGGAAATACGTCAGCCTATGAATACGTTGTTACTGCTGGGTACGTTGTTGTGCCTGCTAGTGCCAGCGTACGTTTACGCGGGCTACCCCATGGCGCTGTGGCTATTGACCCTGGGCAAGGGCCGGGTGACCCATCGCGTGGCTGAAACCCGCCCTTCGGTCGCGTTGATCATCTCCTGCTATAACGAGGCCGCGGTTATCCGGGCCAAACTGGAGAACTCGCTTGCGCTGGAGTACCCGGGTCCGATGCAGATACTGGTGGTTTCTGACGGTTCGGATGACGGCACTGATGATATCGTCCGCGAGTATCGGTTGCGTGGTGTACGGCTGATCCGGCAGGAAGGGCGGCTGGGTAAAACCATGGGCCTGAACCTCGCCATGGAACAGGTGGAAGCGGACGTCACCGTATTCAGCGATGCCAACGCCATGTACGCGCCGGATGCAATTGGCAAGCTGGTGCGCAATTTCGCCGATGAGCATGTGGGTTATGTGGTCGGGGCCGCGTTGTATACGGACGCTGACACAGGCGCCAGTGCCAGAAGTGAGAATTTATACTGGCGTTACGAACTGGCGATCAAGGCCATGGAATCCCGACTGCATTCGGTGGTTGGCGGTGATGGCGCGATTTACGCAATCCGGAGTCACCTCTGGCGGCCGCTGGATGAGAAAGATATTAACGACTTTGTAAACCCGCTCCAGATCATCGCTAAAGGCTACCGCGGCGTATTTGACGCGGAAGCAAAGTGCTTTGAGGAAACCGCCGGAGACTTCAACCGTGAGATCGCCCGCAAGGAACGTATCGTCAATCG
>CAZHAY010000055.1:11191-18140 GCA_964530545.1 uncultured Marinobacter sp. | reverse complement strand
AGCCCTGGACGCCATCTGGGACCGCGTGACAGGTGTGGAGCGGCCTGCGGGAAAATAGCGGTCGACCCGCCGTCAGCCTGCGCTATATCTGTTTGATCTTCAGGATATACTGGTCGCGTTTACGCCTGGGTACCGAGCGGGCAGGGATGGCGCTACCGCATACGGTAATGCCAAGCTTACGCATTTTATTGCGACTGCCGCTTTTTAGCGGATGCCAGCCAGGCAGTGTTTCGCCGCGGTAAACCCGTCGGTAACTGCATGACTCGGGCAGCCAGTCGTAGTGTGGAATGTTTTCTGCTGTCAGTTTGTGACAAGAAGGAACTTTACTCAGGCGGTTAGCATAGTCACTGCATCGGCTTTGCTCGATATCCAGCAGTTGGCACGCTATGTTATGGACGGTTACCTGGTTGCCTTCGATTTCCCGTACCAGACAACACTGACCACAACCATCACACAGGGCTTCCCATTCTTTCCTGTTCAGTTCGCCCAGAGAATAACGCTTCCAGAATTTTTCACGCATGATATTGATTTAATTAAATACCTTTGGAGCTACTAAGCCTTGCCGTTTTGGGTAGCAACCATATAATCAGCAATGCGCGAAAGCAAATTGATGGGTTGCCAGGGCCCAAACTCATCTTATGCCGTTCCGGCCGGCGCCATTCTTGCGAAACAGGTGCTCTCTCGCTAATAGTAACGGTGTACCATCCGGGCTTCGGTACCCGATAGCGATCACCAACGAGGAAGCACTGTGGCTGAACTGCACCCCGAATTGCGAGAGAACGTCCGTCTGCTGGGAGAGCTGCTGGGTGACAACATCCGCAACTATCCCGGCGAGGAAATCTATCAGCTGATCGAGGAAATCCGCGTTGCTTCCAAGGCTGACCGCCGTCAGGAAGACGGCTCTGGGCAGCGTCTGATCCGGCTGTTGAGTAACCTCCGGGACGACCAGCTACTGCCGGTGACCCGGGCGTTCAACCAGTTTCTTAACCTGGCCAATCTGGCCGAGCAGTACCACGGTGTGCGCCGCAAGCAGGGCCACTCGTCTGACCTGACGGTGGAGTCCCTGGAGGCTGTGTTTCAGCGCCTGCAGGACGGTGGTGTGGAAGCGGAAGAGCTGCACCGTCGCGTGTCGCAGCTTCGCATGGAGTTCGTGCTGACTGCCCATCCCACGGAAGTGGC
This sequence comes from uncultured Marinobacter sp., assembly GCA_964530545.1. Classification (GTDB taxonomy): domain Bacteria; phylum Pseudomonadota; class Gammaproteobacteria; order Pseudomonadales; family Oleiphilaceae; genus Marinobacter. The sequence continues at coordinate 16,961 of CAZHAY010000055.1, read as the reverse complement.
CCGGCGTACCCTGATCATAAAATACGACGAGATGTCACGGTGTCTCGCGGCCCTTGACCATGAGGACCTGTTGCCGTCGGAACGGGAAGAGATCATCGGGCGTCTGCGGCTGATGGTGGCAGAAGCCTGGCACACTGACGAAATCCGGCACGATCGGCCGACAGCCGTGGATGAGGCCAAGTGGGGGTTCGCGGTGATCGAGAACAGCCTGTGGAAGGCGGTACCCCGATTCCTTCGGACACTGGACCAGTCACTGACCGACGCCACGGGCAAAGGGCTGCCTTTGGACGCCACGCCGGTGCGCATAGCCTCATGGATGGGAGGCGACCGGGACGGAAACCCCAATGTCACCCATGACGTCACCCGCACCGTGTTCCTGCTGGCCCGCTGGATGGCGGCGGACCTTTACCTGCAGGATGTGCGCGCACTGCGGGCAGAACTGTCCATGTGGCAGGCCAGCGATGAACTGCGGGAGCAGGTGGGAGACAGCCGCGAGCCTTACCGGGTGATTCTCGGCGAGCTGCGGGAGCGCCTGATCCGCACCCGGGCCTGGGCCGAGGCGCTGGTCAATGGCGAACCCGCAGACGACACCGACATTCTTTTTGAAAACCAGGATCTCACCGGCCCGCTGGAGCTCTGCTACCGCTCCCTGGTGGACAGTGGTCTGGAAACCATCGCCAATGGCCCGCTGCTGGACACCCTGCGCCGGGCCCATAGCTTTGGCCTGCCGCTGATCCGTCTGGACATCCGCCAGGAAGCCACCCGCCACGCGGAGGCCGTGGCCGAGATCGTGAATTATCTGGGACTGGGCAATTATCTGGAATGGACCGAACAACAGCGGCAGGCGTTTCTGGTAAAGGAACTGAAGGGCAAGCGGCCGCTGATTCCCCGTAACTGGGAGCCCTCACCGTCAGTCCGGGAGGTTCTCGACACCTGCGAAGTAGTCGCAGGGCAGACCCCGGAAGCGCTGGGCTCTTACGTGATTTCCATGGCGAGCACGCCGTCGGATGTGCTCAGTGTTATCCTGCTGCTGCGGGAATCCGGCACCCGCTTCCCCATGCGCATTGTGCCCCTGTTCGAGACGCTGGACGACCTGCACGGCGCGCCGGCCGCCATGGAAGCGCTCTATGCCATCGACTGGTATCGGGAATACTGTGGCGGCCAGCAGGAAGTGATGATTGGCTATTCCGACTCGTCCAAGGATGCCGGCCAGTTAATGGCGGCCTGGGCCCAGTATCAGGCCCAGGAACAGCTGACGGAAGTCTCCGATCGCTTCGATATGCACCTGACGCTGTTCCATGGCCGGGGCGGCACTGTCGGTCGCGGGGGCGGTCCGGCCAACAGGGCAATCCTGTCCCAGCCGCCCGGCTCGGTGAATGGCAGTTTCCGCATTACCGAGCAGGGGGAAATGATCCGCTTCAAGTTCGGCCTGCCGCGACTGGCGGAACAGAGCCTGACCCTGTATACCACCGCTGTGGTGGAAGCCACGCTGGCACCGCCCCGGGCTCCCGAACCGGAGTGGCGTGAGGCCATGGACTGGCTGACCGAACAGTCGCTGAAGGCCTACCGTGAAGTGGTTCGTGACGACCCGGATTTTGTACCCTATTTCCGCCAGGCCACACCAGAACAGGCGCTGGGCAAGCTGGCCCTGGGCAGTCGCCCGGCGCGGCGGAAAACCAATGGTGGTGTCGACAGCCTGCGGGCCATACCTTGGATCTTTGCCTGGACCCAGATGCGCCTGATGCTGCCCAGCTGGCTGGGTAGCGATGTGGCTCTGGCAGAAGCGGAGAAAGCCGGCAAGATGCCGTTGCTGAAAACCATGGGCGAGAACTGGCCGTTTTTTGAGACCTACGTGGATATGCTGGAAATGGTGCTGGCCAAGGCCGATCTTCGCATCGCCAGTTACTACGATCAGATTCTGGTAGAGCCGCAGTTGCGCCCCCTGGGTGAAGCCCTGCGGGCGCGTCTCAAGGACTGCATCAGGCAGGTGCTTGCCCTTAAAGGGCAGCAGGAGCTGTTGGAAGATGAGTCGGTATTTGCCCATTCCATGAAGGTACGTAACCCCTACACGGACCCGCTGCACTATTTACAGGCGGAGTTGCTGCGACGGAACCGGGAAGCGGAGCAGAATATCGCGGCTGAAGGCTCCGATGCCGAAGTTGTACCCATGCCAGAGCTGGTGGAACAGGCGCTTAAGGTCACCATGGCCGGCATTGCCGCGGGTATGCGTAACACAGGCTGACGTTTCACTCAGCAAGGCGTTTTGTGGACCAGTTCACGGCTCTGGCAGTTCCCAGGGCCGCCTGGTCAAGGCCGTAGCGCTCAGGAACGGACGAAAATCCGGCTCTGTGATAATCTCCGCCCACGTCCCTATCAGCAAGGAGACCCCCGTGGCAGCGGCCGCCAGAGTCGAACAGTATCTCAATCGCAAAGCTATCGCCCATGAATTGATGCCGGTTACGGCCGATCCGTGCGGGGGACTCGATGCTGCGGTGTTTGGTGCGGATGTCAGCCGCCGGCAGGTGATTCGCGCCACGGCGCTGATTGACATCAAGGGTGTCCTGCTGGTGGTGCACCCGTTTGACAGTGCTCCGGATATGGATGCGATTGAGGCCCACACCGGTCGCCGCATGCAGCCACTGACCATCAGTCAGACCAGCCGGGTGTTCAGCGACTGTGCGCCGGGGTTTGTGCCGCCGTTTGGGGCGGCTTACGACGTGCCGGTGCTGGTGGACGAGTTCCTGTATCAACTGGACCATCTGGTTATGGCCTGTGGCTCGTCGTCCCGTCTGATGTCGATGACGGGCCGGGCGTTCCGGCTTGCCATGGCCGGGGCGGACCGGGGGCGCATCACCATTCGCCACAGCGGCCAGATGGCAAGCGTCGTCTCACTGGAAGAAGTCGCTGAAAAACTGCAGAAGGTGTACCGACTGCCGCCCATGCCGGCCCTTGCGCTGCGCATTCTTCGCCTCACCAGCGATCCGGACGCGTCCGCCCGGGAACTGGCCGAGCTGATTGAGTACGATCCCAGCCTCGCCGCCCAGATAATCCGCTACGCGCGTTCGGCACTGTTCCATTACCCGGGCCAGATTGAATCCGTTCAGGACGCCGTGACCCGGGTGCTGGGCTTCGAGCGGGTCGCCCATATGGCCGTTGGCATTGCTTCAGTACGAGCCTTTAATATTCCCCGGCAGGGTCCGCTGGGTATGGATCAGTTCTGGCGCCATTCGCTGTATTGCGCGTTCGTATGCCAGCGTCTGGCCTCCCAGTGTGGAGCGGACGCATCGCTGGCTTACCTCTGTGGCCTGTTGCATAACTTTGGTTTGCTGCTGACAGGGCATCTGTTCCCGGCGGAGTTCGATGAACTTAACCGCCTGCGGGCAGCCAATCCGGAAGTCAGCATGAAAGCGTTGGAGCAGCAGGTATTCGGAACCGGCGCCGAGCAGGAAATGCTGACCGTCGGCCACGGCGTCATCGGCGGTATTCTGCTCAAACTCTGGCAACTGCCCGATGCGGTGATCAAAGCCGCCGGCGTTCACCAGCAGTCCCGGTACCAGGGCGATCACCGCACCTACGTACTGATGGTTCAGCTTGCCAATGGACTGCTTAAGGAAAAAGGCGTCGGTGACGAATTCAACCCGGATGACCTGGCGGAACTGGCGTCCGGGCTCGACCTGCCACCCGGTCAGATCGACCGCCTGCGGGAAGATGTGGATCAGGTTGCCGAGGATCTGGACAGCCTGGCCCGATCTCTGTCATCCTGATCTGCTTGAACTTATGGTAAGCAACACCTATTGACTTCGCTCGACATCGACTTTCTATGACGGGCCTGAGTTCGTATAATGCCCGCTTTTCGTAACCCGACCAGAAGTCTGAGCCTGAAAATGAGCGGTCGCAGCGCCCCGTTTTCTGCCGTACCAGCTTTTGAGTCTGTGAGAGGCCGCCGCCAAGCCTTGTACTGACCCGCCCAGGGTTTGGCAGCCGCTTTTCATTTCAAAAACATCATTTTTCAGGAAACAGGAGCACAACCTATGCGGATTATTATGTTAGGGGCCCCCGGCGCTGGCAAGGGCACCCAGGCCAAGTTTATTACTGAGCGTTTCCGCATCCCGCAGATCTCCACCGGCGATATGCTTCGCGCGGCGGTCAAATCCGGTTCCGAGTTGGGTAACAAGGTAAAGTCAGTGATCGATTCCGGTGCTCTGGTCTCCGACGACATCATCATTGCCCTCATTGAAGAACGAGTGAAGCAGGACGACTGCCGCAACGGCTTCCTGCTGGATGGCTTCCCGCGCACGATTCCCCAGGCCGAAGCCTTGAAGGAGCAGGGGATTGCCATCGACTATGTGGTAGAAATCGCGGTGGATGACGAAGAAATCGTCCAGCGTCTGGCCGGTCGTCGCATGCACCCGGGCAGTGGTCGTATCTATCACATCAAATACGATCCGCCGAAAGAAGATGGCAAGGACGATGAAACCGGTGAGCCCCTGGTGCAGCGGGAAGACGACAAGGAAGAGACCATCCGGCATCGTCTGGAGGTCTACCACGAGCAGACCGAGCCGCTGGTGAATTACTATCAGGACTGGGCCAGTGATGAGCCCTCCAAGGCACCCAAGTATGTCCGCGTAAATGGTGTCGGCTCGCTGCAGGACATTCGCGAACAGATCCTGTCAAAGCTGGGATAAGGTCCATCCGGTCTTGAAGCTACTCGCTCTTGATACCTCAGCCGATGCCTGTTCGGTGGCGTTGCTTAATGGTGACGACCTGAACGGGCAGTTTCGGGTGGAGCCCCGGGGCCACACCCGGCTGATCATGCCCATGGTCCGGCAGGTTCTTGCGGAACAGGGCGTTGCGGTGAGTGAGCTGGACGCGCTGGCCTTTGCTGCGGGGCCAGGTTCGTTTACCGGGCTGCGCATCGCCACCGGTGTGATCCAGGGGCTGGCCTGGGGGCTGGATATTCCCGTGGTACCCGTGTCCTCGCTGCAGGCAGTCGCGCTGGCCGTAGCGGAGCAAAAGGCTGCTGAAGAGGGTGATGGCATTGCGGTCGCCTTTGATGCCCGTATGGATGAAGTCTACTGGGGCTGCTACCGGATGGCCGCCGGGCTCCCGCAATTGCTGGTGCCTGAACGGGTCTGTGCGCCGGAACAGGTCAGTCTTCCAGAACCACTTGCGCAATGGTTGGCAGGGGGCAGTGGATGGCGCTATGCTGACCGTATGCCGGAAAGCGTGACCTGTGAGTGTCATTCGCCGGTTACAGACCTATCTCCGGATGCGCGCCATGTGGCCAGGCTGGCGAAGGATGCCTGGGCACGGGGTGCTACCGTTACGGCGGCAGAGGCACAGCCCGTTTATCTGCGGGATGAAGTGACCTGGAAGAAACTTCCGGGACGATAAACCAATGGGATTCAAAGCATGATTGGCGGACTCAATCCCAATAATCCATACATCGGCACTCCCGTTAGCCGCGAGCGTAACGATAGCGCACGCGCGCCTGCGGTTCGCCCTGAGCTGCTGACGGATGACCGCCAGCGGGCGTTGCCGGAACCGGCAGGCCAGGATCGCGGTTCTGCTCCGTCCGCTCCAGAGGACACCGACGCCTATCTGCGCCGGATCCAGGCGCGGGCAGCAGCGGAAGATGTCCGGCTTGAGCCTTTCCGTTCTGACGATATCCCCCTGGCCAATGTCCGGGCCCTGCAGACCTTTCTCACAGTGGCCAATCACCGCGAAGGCCTGGAAGGCTACGACGCTGAGCTGGCGGGCGTCGATATCC
>CAZHAY010000055.1:3431-11091 GCA_964530545.1 uncultured Marinobacter sp. | reverse complement strand
AATCACCGCGAAGGCCTGGAAGGCTACGACGCTGAGCTGGCGGGCGTCGATATCCACGTCTGATCCTGAGTTCCTTTCACTGGGCTGCTCCGCGCAGCCAACCGGATGCCGCTTGAATGGGCCACCCCGAACCAACTCCTGACGATATTGAGCACCTGCCGCCCGTCGGTTGCGCCACCAGCGATCTCGAAGACCGCGGCAGAGCCCTCGCCGGTCGACTCGGGGCATCCTGGCTGGGCGTAATATCTCCCAGGGAGATTGTCGATTTCCCCATGGTGCTTTTTCTGGACGAGGCCGGACTCTGCCTCCAGGCCACCGGACGCAAGGCGCCAGGGCCGGTCCGGTCGGAGTTTGTGGTCGGTAAGGTCGGGTATCGTCTGGCCCATGGCGGGGGCACCGGGCAACTGATCGCGCGGGCCGTGGGCCTCAAACGCACCCAGCAAACCCTTCATATTCTGGATGCCACCGCCGGTCTGGGGCAGGACGGTTTTGTGCTGGCCGGGCTTGGCCATCGGGTAACCCTGCTGGAGCGTTCTCCCGTTATCCATGCCCTGCTGGAAGACGGTCTTGCCCGGGCAGCGGATAACGAAGTCACTGCGCCCGTGGCAGCCCGCATGACGCTGGTACTCGCTGACAGTATCCGGTGGCTGGAACAGAAGGCCGGTCAGGCACCGGTGGCGGATGTGATCCACCTGGACCCCATGTTTCCCCACCGGGACAAGTCCGCCGCGGTGAAAAAGGAAATGCAGTTGTTCCGCCCGGTAGTGGGAGACGATCCCGACGCGGACCGTTTACTGGCGGCGGCGCTGGCCTGTGCCCGTTACCGGGTGGTGGTAAAACGGTCCCGACGGGCGCCCTCCATCGCCGGGCCCGGGCCAGCGCTGAAGCTGGAAGGAAAAAGCAGTCGCTACGACGTCTACCCGATACAGGCCCTGCCGTCCGGCTGATCAGGAACTGACCGAAACCGGGCGGGGCAAATGGCCGGAACGATCACGATGCGACCACCGGCTCGCGATTGAGCTGGGTGACCTGCGCGATGGCCTGGCGCTTCTCCACGCTCAGCACCAGCCGGGAATCTTCGGCCACGGCGTCCAGTTCCCGGGTGTAGCACAAGCGGCCCTCGTCATCGGGCAGAATCACGCCATTTCGCTGTAACTCGCCAATGAAATTCCGGAACAGGGCCTTGTCAAAGAACTCTGGCGCGTTCAGGCCGAAGAGTACCGACATGCGCTCCGCCATCAGCACGCTTTCTTCTTCCAGATCCGTTGCCGTCAGGGCTGCCGGGCCGTGTTTTCGCAGGGTGGCGATAACGATGTAGTAACGCTCCAGGGTCTGCAAAATGAATCGGGACAGGGTCAGCAGTTGCAGTCGCTCCTGGGTGCCTTCTTCGGGGCCCAATACCCGGTCCCCTTCCACCCGTAAGATCCCATGACCGGCCAGGGTGTCGATCCAGCGGTCCACTTCCGCTTCTATCTCATCGCTGGAATAGCGGATAAACAGTTCGGACTGCAGGTAGGGATAAATGGCGCTGGCCAGGAAGATCACCTTGCGGCGGGCCATGGAAGTGGAGTTCTCGAACAGACAGGCGATCAGCGCCGGCACCGCGAACAGGTGCTGGATGTTGTTCCGGTAGTAAGTCATCAAGGTCGCGTTGGTGCCATCCAGAGCGATGATGTCCCCCAGGGTTTGCGGGTAACGGCCTACCAGCCCCATATTTTCGCAATAACGGATCCATTCCCGTCCGTCACCTTCCGGGAAGGTCACTGTGTCCGCGTAGGGCTGGGCTTTCAGCAGGGCCACGCAATGGTCCATCATCATCGCAAGCTGCCGCTCGTCCATGGCAAGACGCTCAGTTGACAGCAGCAGGGTGGCGACCAGGTTGACCGGGTTGATGGCAGCGGCGGAGTTGATGCCAGTGGCCACCTGCCGGGCCAGGTCGTTCACCGCGTTCGCCAGCCAGGCTGGCCGGGCTTCGGCGCCGGTGGCTTCCAGCTTCCAGCCGGGGCGGGTCTGCTCCAGGGCCTCGTCCAGATAAATGGCGTCGCCAAAGTTGACCGACACCTTGCCGAAGGAATTGCTCAGTTTGCGGGCGGTTTTTGCCAGGCCAACAACGCTTTCCTGTTTCTTCTTCTTGCCCCGCAGCTCACCCATATAGGAGCGTCCTTCCATCACCTTCTCATAGCCGATGTATACCGGAACCAGCACGATGGGTTTCTGATGGTCCCGAAGAAAGCTCCGCACCGTCATCGCTAGCATTCCCGGGCGGGGCTGCAGGGTGCGACCGGTGCGGCTGCGCCCGCCTTCCACGAAATATTCGACGGAATAGCCCCGGGTGAACATCACGTGCATGTATTCGTTGAATACCGCGGAGTAAAGCGGATTGTCACGAAAACTGCGGCGCATGAAAAAGGCTCCGCCGCGACGCAGTATAGGGCCCACCAATGGCATGTTCAGGTTGATGCCAGCCGCGATATGGGGTGGCATCAGGCCGTTGCGATACAGCACATAGGACAGCAGCAGATAGTCGATATGGGAGCGATGGCAGGGCACATAAACCACCGCGTGATCTTCCGCCACATCCTGAACCTGGCGGATATTGTTGGTGCGAATGCCGTTGTAGATGCGGTTCCACAGCCAGCTCAGCAGCAGTTCCAGAATGCGAATAGTGCTGACGGACATGCTGGAGGCAATCTCGTTGCCGTACTCATAGGCCCGGTCGCGAACTTTCTCCGGGTGAATACCTTCCCGCCGCGCTGTCTCACGAATGGCATCCCGCACGGCGGGTGTGCTGATCAGGTCACTCACCAGCGTACGGCGGTGGGACAGGTCCGGGCCGAGCACGGCCTGACGGACCCGCCGGAAGTGGGTTCGCAGCAGGCGGGCGGTCTTACGGGTGGCGTGATCCTGGCTTTGGCGGTGTTCCTGTACGATTTCCGCCAGGGACATGGGTTCGCCGAAGCGCACCAGGGTGTTGCGGCCGTGCAACAGGATAATCAGCAGCTTCTGGAACCGCCCCGCAACCGCCCAGGTGTCGGACAGCAGCAACTTGAGAACCGACTTTTCCTTGTCAGGGGACCGGCCCCAGAACAGGGAGACCGGCACCAGTTGAATGTCCAGGGTCGGATCGTCCAGCGTCAGCTCAATCAGCCGTTCCATTTGCGGCGTCATCACCGGGGTCAGCCTTGGGCTGAAGCTGCTGCGGGCACGGCGGTACAGAAAACAGAACGACTGATCCGGACCGCCCCGGACCGCCAGCGGCGCTGTAGCCGGCGGCAACCCCGCCCGGGCCACTTCCTGCTCCAGCACCAGCCGATTGGAGAGCGAGCGGTATTGCATCACGTAACAGACCGGTCGGTTTGGATCCAGTTCTAGCGCATCCCTCCCGGCGCCCAGCACATCAGTGCGAACCCATAAATACAATAACTTGCGTAACAGCGTGGTAAAAGCACCGGATACAGCCGGGAACAGTCGCATTCAGTCAGACTCCGGAGAAGGCGAAACAGAGGCACAAGTTTACCGGGTCGCGGGCGCGGGACAAGGGCAGGAGTATGGTACATTTCAGGTTTTACAATAATGGTGGAGTACCCCATGGCAGAGTGGAAAGCAGGCTGGTCCCAAAATGCACCCGAAGCGGACGATCTGGTTGTCGCCATGAACGGTCAGGAAATCTGGCGACCGGAAGATGACTGGTTCCATCGCTGGGGCAGCGTTGACGGGGCCCTGGACCCTGGTGCGGAGCCGGTATACGTCGGGGAACTGGACGGCCGCCGGGTGTTCGTGGCGAGCGTTGATCCGGGGATGCTGCTGTACCGGACCTATCCCCTGCAGCTCCGGGATGCGCTGCTGACCGAGGCGGACGCACCGGCAGATGTGCTGGCGACCGCGGCCCAGGTTCAGCAGTGGTTCCAGGATCATCGCTATTGCGGTCGTTGTGGCGGCGAAACCGGCTTTCATTCCCATGAGCGCGCCCGCTGGTGCGACAACTGTGGCATTCCTTTCTACGCGCGCCTGTCGCCCTGCGTGATTGTGGTGATCCGCCGGGGCGATCGCTTCCTGCTGGCGCGGTCAACCCGTGCGCGGAGCTATTTCTTCGCCCTGATTGCCGGGTATGTGGAGCCCGGGGAAAGCGCGGAGCAGGCGGTCGTCCGCGAAACCCTGGAAGAAACCGGCCTGCTGGTGACCAACGTCCGCTACTGGAAATCCCAGCCCTGGCCCTTCCCCCATCAGTTAATGCTGGGGTTTTTCGCTGACTACGAGTCTGGTGAGCTGGTGCTTCAGGAAGATGAAATTGTCGAGGCCGACTGGTTTACCGCCGACGACCATCCACCCATTCCCTTTGAGGGCACCATTGCCGGCCAGCTGATCCGGGAAATGAAAAAAGAACTGCGGGGGGAGGGCCGAGCTTGAGACCTGTCACGCCAGGCCGGGTGCCTGAGGTTCTGGTTTTCGACTCGGGTATCGGCGGCCTGAGCATTGCCCGTTGTGTGCACCAGCTGGTGCCCGCTGCCCGGCTTACGCATCTGGCAGACAACGCCGGCTTTCCTTACGGCAACCAGCCAGAACAGACCGTGATTGAGCGAACCGTCAGCCTGGTCACTGAGCAGTTGCGCCAGGGTCCCTGCGACGCTGTGATCGTTGCCTGTAACACCGCCAGTACGGTTGCGCTGCCCGCGCTTCGTGCCGCCGTCACGGTACCGGTGGTTGGCGTAGTACCGGCTATTAAACCGGCCGCTGCGCTGTCCCGCAATCGCCGGATCGGGCTGTTAGCCACCCCGGCGACCATTCGTCGGCCCTATCTGCAGCGTCTGATTGACGAGTTTGCGGCGGACTGTCGGGTAGAGCGTGTAGGGCACCCGGAACTGGTCACCTGGATTGAAGACTGGGCCCGGGGCCAGGCCATTCCCGAAACACCTCTATCCGCAGCGCTGCAGCCATTCCGCGAGGCGGAAATTGATACGCTGGTGCTCGGCTGCACCCACTATCCACTGATTACGGACATGCTTCAGAAGCTGTTGCCCGACGTCAGCTTCTGGGTGGATTCCGGCGACGCCATCGCCCGTCGCACCCTGTTCCTGTTGGAGCAGGCGGGCTTTGACCCGCAGGAGATCCAGCGATTTCAGTCTAGTAGCCATCAGTGCCTGTTTTCCGGGCCGGTCACTGCCCATATCGACCGGTTTCTCGCCACTCGGGGCTTCTGTCGCGGGTAGTACGTTGGTCTAATTCATCGGGTCACCCTGCCATGGTCAGATAGGGTAATCTACCTACGACAGGCAATGCGGACCTGTCTCCGGTTGGCCAGGGTGCGGCTTCCGGTAGCGTCTCGGAGACGCCAGGTGTTACGGTGCTGACAACAAGTTCTGTTCCAACAATTCCGACAACTCAGTAACAGACTCTGTAAAGCAAGGGGGAACAATGTCCGATAACAAGCTATACCCGGTACCCGAACAATTCGCCAAACGAACGCTGCTCAATCGTGAAAAGTACGAGCAGATGTACAGGCAGTCTATCGACGACCCCGAGACCTTCTGGGGCGAGCACGGCAAACGCCTGGACTGGATCAAGCCCTACACCAAGGTCAAGAACTCCACCTTCGACTACGACAATCTATCCATCAAATGGTACGAAGATGGCGTGCTTAACGCCTCGGCCAACTGCCTGGACCGCCATCTGGAAAGACGTGGTGATCAGACCGCCATTATCTTCGAAGGGGATGACCCTGCCGAATCCCGCAACGTCACCTATCGCGAGCTGCACGCGGAGACGTCACGATTTGCCAACGTGCTGAAGTCACTGGGCGTACGCAAGGGCGATGTGGTCACCATCTACATGCCGATGATCGTCGAAACCGCCGTCGCCATGCTCGCCTGTGCCCGAATCGGCGCTATTCATTCAGTTGTTTTCGGTGGTTTTTCGCCAGAAGCCCTGGGTGCACGGGTAACCAATGGTAAATCCCGGTTCGTGATTACTGCCGACGAAGGCCTGCGCGGCGGGCGTAAGATTCCCCTGAAGAAGAACGTGGACATCGCGCTGCAGAGCGACTCCGTGCCAGATGTGGATAAGGTCATCGTAGTCAGCCGCACCGGCGCCGATGTACCCATGCAGGATGGTCGGGACGTCCGTTACGAAGACCTGATGAAAGAGGCGCCTGCCGACTGTCCGCCGGAGCCCATGGGTGCGGAAGATCCGCTGTTCATGCTGTATACCTCCGGCTCCACCGGTGCCCCGAAAGGCGTACTCCATACCACCGGCGGTTATCTGGCCTATGTGGCCATGACCCATGAGTACGTCTTCGATTATCAGGAAGGTGACGTCTACTGGTGTACCGCAGATTTCGGCTGGGTTACCGGTCACAGTTACATTCTTTACGGCCCGCTGGCCAACGGCGGTATTACCGTGCTGTTTGAAGGAGTCCCCAACTACCCGGACAGCTCGCGCATGGGGCAGGTGGTGGACAAGCACAAGGTGAACGTCCTCTACACCGCGCCCACAGCTATTCGCGCGTTGATGGCCGAAGGCGACGGCTGCATGACCGGCACCACTCGCAGTAGCCTGCATTTGCTGGGCTCGGTCGGTGAGCCCATCAACCCCCAGGCGTGGCAATGGTACCACCGGGTGGTCGGTGACAACCGCTGCCCCATTGTAGACACCTGGTGGCAGACAGAAACCGGCGGCATCCTGATTGCGCCGCTGCCTGGCGCCGTCGACCTCAAGCCCGGTTCGGCGATGATACCGTTCTTCGGCATCAAACCTGGGCTGGCAGACAGCAACGGCGACCTGCTGGACGGAACTGCGGAAGGCAACCTGGTGATCCTCGATAGCTGGCCTGGCCAGATGCGGACCATCTACGGAGACCATGAGCGCTTCAAGCAGACCTATTTCAGCGCCTATCCCGGCATGTACTTCACCGGCGACGGTGCCCGTCGCGACGAAGACGGCCACTACTGGATCACCGGCCGGGTCGACGACGTACTGAACGTATCCGGCCACCGCCTGGGCACCGCCGAAGTGGAAAGCGCCCTGGTAGCCCATGGCAAGGTCGCGGAAGCTGCAGTGGTGGGCTATCCCCATGAAATCAAAGGGCAGGGGATTTACGTTTACGTTACCCTGGTGCACGGCGTCGAAGCTACCGAAGAGCTGCGCAAGGAGCTGGTCCAGTGGGTACGGAAGGAAATCGGCCCGATCGCCTCACCGGACGTCATCCAGTGGGCCCCAGGCCTGCCCAAGACCCGCTCCGGCAAGATCATGCGCCGCATCCTGCGCAAGATCGCCGCCAACGAGCATGACCAGCTGGGCGACACCTCGACCCTGGCGGACCCGAGTGTCGTGGACGAGCTGATCAGCCAGCGGGCCTTCAAATAAGGCCGACCTGAAGGCGACTCCTGCTACGCCCGCCCTTGTGCGGGACGGGCAGACAGAAACCAGCGCCCGCAGGGCCATCCTCTGCGGGCGCCGTTCTGTTTAGGGCAGACTGCTGTGTTTAAGGTAGAATAACCGCGACACGTCTGCAGACGATCAGGATTTCATCCTGCAGTAGCCCGCCGCTGGCGGTGCGTAAGATCCGGTACCACAAGAGGAAATCCGTGGATGACTCAACATCTCATCATTGCCGATGACCACCCCCTGTTCCGCGCCGCTCTCCGCCAGGCAGTGAGCCAGGCCG
>CAZHAY010000055.1:0-3331 GCA_964530545.1 uncultured Marinobacter sp. | reverse complement strand
GCCGATGACCACCCCCTGTTCCGCGCCGCTCTCCGCCAGGCAGTGAGCCAGGCCGTTCCGGACGCAGAAGTGGTCGAGGTGGAGAGCATCAAATCCCTGCAGGCAGCCGTTGAGAAAAAAGCGGACGCGGACCTGGTGCTACTGGACCTGAACATGCCCGGCGCCCACGGTTTCTCCGGCCTCGTGTTCCTCCGCGGCCAGTACCCGGGCCTGCCGGTCGTCGTAGTCTCAGGCTCCGAAGATCTGCAGGTCATGCGCCGATCTATCGACTATGGTGCCTCCGGATTCATCCCCAAATCCGCGCCGCTCCCGGTCATCACCAGCGCCATCCAGGCAGTACTGGAAGGTGACATGTGGCTACCCGAAGGCGTCGCAGAAAAACTCGAACAGATGCAGACCGAAAGCACCGACTTCTCCGAACGACTGGCCTCCCTCACCCCGCAACAGTTCCGCGTCCTGGGAATGCTTGCGGAAGGCATGCTCAACAAACAGATCGCCTACGACCTGGACGTCTCGGAAGCTACCATCAAGGCCCACATCACCGCAGTATTCCGCAAACTCGGCGTCCGCAACCGCACCCAGGCCGTCATCGCCATACAGCAGATGGAACTGGACCCGTCGGACACCTCCCTGTCCCGATGAGCCTGGTGGAGCATCAGCGTCGGACAAACTCCAGACGCCCAGGCGCAACCCGAAGATCCATATTCGCCATACCCATCAGACGAGCGCCCAGACTGGTATTATCCAACCGATAGACCGGAACCGTCTCCAACATCTGAGCCACCACCCGCATCACATTATCCGTAACCGGAGCAAGCTCCCCACTGCTGAAATAGGGCGTGTTCACACTGCTCTCAAGCAACCGCAAACGCCGGATATAAATCGCTCGCTCCTGACTGTCATACACCGGCGCGCCCTCAACCTTCAACGTAATATCCGCCGGAATCCGCGCCATCAACGCATTCAACGCCACCTGCCCCGACAGATCAATAACCGCCACATCCCGCCCATCCGGCCCCAGCGTAATATCGGCGTTATTCAACGAAAGACTCAACGGCGAACCCGCCTGCAACTGCTGCCGGTCATAATCCCGGACCGCATCCTGCAAGTGACGCTCAAGCGTAGCCTCACTGATGGATAAGGGCGAAAAACCAGCACAGCCGGCGAGCAGAACAGCAGTAATAGCCAGAACAAACAGCGAACGAAGGGTCATGACAGGGTTCCTTTGGAGTCCCAACGGCCAAAATTGAGCTATAGAGTGACCGAGCAGAACAAATCAGGCAAGCAGGAACGAGGGAAAAGGTTTTATTCTAAAAAGCGATGTGTACGAGGGCAGACCGTCGATGACCAGCCAACAAGCGAACAAACAAAAAGACCGGCCACCGGCACCCCAAATGTCCGGCAAGCTTATCCGGGGCAGGTATTCCAGAACAGTCAGAAAAACAAAGTTTTTCGTTCTGGAATACCTGCCCCGGATAAGCGCTACTCCATAACCGGCGCGCCAGATAAGCGGTACTCCGCAGCCCCGAAAACGCTCAAAACGGCTGCTTAGCCATCCAAGGAATAATCCGGTCAAACGCCTCCTCCAGCTTCTCGCAGGTAGTAGAAAAACTAAGCCGCAAAGCATTCTGAGTATGCTCCCCAAACGCATCCCCAGGCACCGCACAAACCCCAGTCTCCTTCAACATCCGCAACGCCAGATCCGACCCATCCACATGGGGTGGCAAAGACGGAAAAGCAAAAAACGCACCCCCAGGCCGATAACCACTCATATGCGGCGTCTGATCAATCAACTCCATCATCTTGTCCCGCCGCTCCCGGTAAATATCCAGCATATCCGCAACGCATTGCTGATCCCCCGTCAGCGCCGCAACCCCGGCAAACTGCGCCGGCGTATTGGCAACAGACGTCGTGAACATATGATACCGGCGCAGACTCTTGATCGTCGCCTGGCTGGAAATCACCCAGCCCACCCGCAGACCGGCCATACTGAAGGTCTTCGAGAAACTCGAGATACACATGATGTTATCCAGATCCACCGCGCATTTAAGGACACTGGCATAATCATCGTCATCAAAAATCAGGTGGTCATACACCTCATCCGAGTAAACCTGAATCCCGCGGTAGGCGCACTCTTCCACAATGGTTTCAATGGTAGAGCGCGGATACACCGCCCCGGTGGGGTTATTGGGTGAGTTCAGAATAATCGCATAGGTACGCGACCCCATGGCCCGGATCACCTCATCGGGATCCAGCTGATGGTCGTTTTCACGCCGGGTGGGAATGTATTTCACCTCACCGCCGTTCATGCGGATCAGCGGTGCGTACAGCAGAAAAGTCGGGTCCGTAATCAGAAACTGGCGCCCGGGCTGTGCCGTCGAACTGATGGCCAGATACATCGCCTCGGTAGCGCCGCTGGTGATCAGGATGTTATCCCGGGTGAGCTTGCGGTTATAGCGCTTGCCGTAGTAATCCCGCAGCGCCAGCAGCAGCTCCGGCAGTCCCGCATCCATGGTGTAGCCGGTCTGTCCCGCGTTGAGCGCGTCCACATAGGCATCGATAATGTGCTTCGGAGTCGGCAGGTCTGGCTGCCCGATGGAAAGGTGGATCACATCCTTCATGGTGGATGCCATATTCACCATGCGCCGGATGCCCGGTACCGGTATCGCCTGCATTGCAGGGTTCCAGGAGGCCTTGGCCTTGCGGTACTTCACCTGGCGCGCCTGGGTTTGTCCGGAATCTCTCGCAGCCTCTGCCATATGCACCTCTCACAACCGTGAATGGATGACCGACTACTCGCCTCTGCCAGCGTAGTCCACCTGTCACTGCACTTACAAGCGAACGGAATTGGGGAAATGCCGGGCGTATCGTGAGCGGACCGGCATTTGACCCGATGATTGCCACCAGCCAGACTCAGAGTTCAGCCGAGATCAGCCGGAGGAAACAGGCCCATGGGTCACGAACCGAAGCCCGTTATCACCATACTCACCGCGCCGGACGAGAAAGAACCGCCGGGCATCGACGCCATCCGCGCCCGGGGTGATGTCCGGATAGCGTGGGACGAGCAGACCCTGAACGAAGCCCTGCCGGACAGCCGCGTGCTGATGGTGACGGATTTTCGTACCGAAGCCCTGGAGGCGGCCTGGCCCTCCGCCCGCCAGTTGGAATGGGTCCACGCCACCAGCGCAGGCGTAGATGCGCTAATGTTCCCGGCGCTGGTGGATAGCGACGTCCCGGTGACCAACGCCCGGGGGATTTTCGACCGCAGCATTGCCGAGTACGTGCTCTGTGCCATGCTGATGTTCATCAAGGACGTTCCCAATTCACTGCA
>CAZHAY010000054.1:0-18182 GCA_964530545.1 uncultured Marinobacter sp. | reverse complement strand
CGACGGGCATACTCCACCGCCTGACGGATCGCGTCCAGCCGCCGGGCCTGCTCATCCGGCGTCTCCGCCTCCGCATACTCACCGGTGTGTAACTCAATAGCCGGCGCACCGCAGCGAACCGCCGCATCAATCTGAACCGGATCCGGATCGATAAACAGGGACACTTCTGCCCCAAGGCGAGCCATACGCTCACAGGCACGGGCGATTTTCAGCTCATTGCCTTCCACATCCAACCCGCCTTCCGTTGTCAGCTCCTCCCGTTTCTCGGGCACCAGGCAGATACACTCCGGGCGAACCTTTTCTGCAAAACTGAGCATGGCGTCAGTGACCGCCATTTCCAGGTTCATCGGCGTATTCAACGTCTCGCGCATTACCAGCACGTCCCGATCCTGAATGTGGCGGCGATCTTCCCGTGGATGGATGGTGATGCCATCAGCGCCCGCCTCTTCCGCTACCATGGCGGCCTGCACCGGATCCGGAAAACGCGTGCCCCGGGCCTGTCTCAGGGTTGCCACATGGTCGACGTTTACTCCGAGCAACACACGGTCTTTCATGATTGCCTTCCTTTGTTAAGTGAATCGGGGGGTGCGGACTTCGAATGGGAACGCCCGGCAAACAATGCACGACTGTTCAGCGGCCTGCCCTGGAGCAGAAAGTCTGTCAGGGCCCGCATGACCTGCTTCGCCACGCGGCGGGCGGCGGCGCTCTGGAAATCACCCGCGCCCAGCGCCAGCAAGGCGTCGCCCGGTAAGCCCTGAACCCGGCCATGATCTGGCGCCTGGGCCAGTATGCCCTGCTGGGGATCGTAACTGTAGCGCTGACCAGACTGCACCGCCTGGCCCAGATCGGATACGCGGTCCCAGGCAAAGCCGTAACCGAGGCTTTCCGCCAGCGACATCTCAAACTGCCGCAGCACAGGCTCCACATCACCCTGAGCCGATGCCAGCTGATCCAGCGCGTGAATATACGCGGCGAACAGTTCCGGGGCCGGATCAAAGGGAGAAAGCAGTTTCTGGAGCAATTCGTTGAGGTAGAACCCGCTGTACAGCGCCGGGCCCTGGCCAAGCCGGACCCCGGGTCGGGTATCTGCATGGGTCAGCGTTTTAAGCTCGCTGCGCCCGGTCCAGTCTACCATTAATGGCTGAAAAGGTTGGAGCTGGGCCTTCAGGGCGCTTTTGGGACTGCTGGCGCCCCGGGCTACCACGCCCACCCTGCCGTGGTTAAGGGTCAGCAGATCGACCAGCAGGCTGGTCTCCCGGAAGGGGCGCCGGTGCAGCACATAGGCGGGTTCCTGATGGACCGGCTGTGCCACGGACGCCTCAGCTATCGTGCATGCCCAGGCTCTTCAGGGCCCGGTCGCTGTCGGCCCAGCCTCGCTTGACTTTGACCCAGAGCCTCAGCATGACCTTGCCGTCAAACATCCGCTCCATATCCTTGCGGGCTTCCTGACCGATGCTTCGCAGGCGCTCACCCTTATCACCGATAACGATCTTCTTCTGGCCTTCCCGCTCAACGAGAATCAACGCAGAAATATGGAGGACTTTCCCGTCGTCGCGGAACTCTTCGATTTCAACCGCGACGGAGTACGGCAGCTCTGCCCCCAGTTGGCGGGTGATCTTCTCGCGCACCATCTCGGCGGCGACGAAGCGCTCGCTGCGATCGGTGATCTGGTCGTCCGGATAGAGGTGCACGCTTTGGGGCAGCATCCGTGAAACCGCCGCCTCCAACGGCTCCAGGTTCTGGTCTTTCAGGGCCGAGAGTGGAATGATTTCGGCAAAATCACGCCTGGACGCCAGTTCTTCCAGCGCCGGCAGCAGGGTTTCCCGCTTCTCAAGCCTGTCCACCTTGTTAACGACCAGAATCACCGGGCAGGTCAGGTGGGTCAGTTTTTCAAGCACCAGCTCGTCCGCCGCGGTCCAGTAATGGCGGTCCACCACGAACACCACCACATCCACATGTTTGAGAGCAGCCGTCGCCGCACGGTTCATGTAGCGGTTCAGGGCACGGGGCTCCTCCTCGTGCATACCCGGTGTGTCCACATAGATGGCCTGCACCGGCCCTTCGGTCTTGATGCCCAGAATCTGATGACGGGTGGTCTGGGGCTTACGGGAGGTAATGCTCAGCTTCTGCCCGAGAATATGGTTCAGCAACGTAGACTTGCCCACGTTCGGACGACCAACGATGGCGATGAAGCCGCAGCGGCTGTCCGGATTGTCGGGGCGGGTAATATCATTCATCAATTGGTCTCCACACCCAGTTGCCGCAGTGCAGCCCGGGCTGCCTCCTGTTCGGCGATGCGCCGGCTACTGCCGACGCCGGAGGTTTTACGGTCCAGGGAAGATAGGGCACAGGATACGTGGAACGTCTGGGCATGGGCCTCGCCTTCCACGGAGATCACTTCATATTGGGGTAACGGGAAATGCCGGGACTGAAGATATTCCTGCAGCCGGGTTTTGGGATCTTTCTGGGTATCCTGGATATCCAGCTGATCCAGCCGTTTATCAAACCAGTGCAGAACCTGCTCCCGGCAGGTCTGGAAGCCGCTGTCCAGATAAATGGCACCGATAATGGATTCCACGGTATCCGCCAGAATCGAATCGCGGCGGAAACCGCCGCTTTTCATCTCACCCGACCCGAGCCGGAGGTACTGGCCAAGCTCGAACTCCCGTCCGATTTCCGCCAGCGTCACGCCTTTCACCAACCGCGCCCGCAGGCGGCTGAGCTGCCCTTCCCGGGCGCGCTCGAAGTGGTGGTACAGGTGCTCGGCAATGATCATGTTAACCAGTGAGTCGCCGAGAAATTCCAGCCGCTCGTTGTTCTGGTTACCAAAACTGCGATGGGTCAGCGCCAGCAGCAGCAGCTCCGGATCCAGGAACTGGTAGCCGAGGCGGCCCTGTAATCTGTTCAGGTCGGGTTGACGCGTCACGATCCCTTCAGCTCGTAGAAATGACTGAAACTCATCACCGCATCCACATTGGAAACCACGGAGGTGCGGACTTCGTATTCAAGACTGATAATGACGACATCACCGTCCTTCTCAATCTGGATGTCTTTGGCGTTAAAGCCGTCGACGTTATTCACACTCAGGCGCTTGGTCACCAGCCGGCGAACGTCCGCCGGTGTCATTTTCGCAAGCCCCTCTTCGCCATCGAGCCCCTGCAGGGCCCCCTTGACCGTATAATCATCAAGATAGGCGGGGCCCAGCTTGATTACCAGCGTCAGCAGGCTGGCAAAGAACAACACGGAAACCAGGATACCCAGAGTGGACGCGCCACGCTGCCGGAAAGGATGATTCATACGCACGTACCTCATGCTATCGGCGCTACGCCGGTAAACGTTCGCAAATTCAGTCGATGGAGCCTACCCGGTCAAACGACGGCAGGCTGGTGATGGAGGGCCACTGCATCCAGATCAGGAATGCCTTGCCCACAACCATCTCATCGGGAACCATACCCCAGAAGCGGCTGTCATTACTGTTATCCCGGTTGTCTCCCATCATGAAGTAGTGCCCATCCGGAACAATCCATTCGCCCTCCCCCACGCCGGCCCGGGCACCCAGGTTGCGATAGACCAGATGCTCGGCATTACCCAGCTGCTCTTCCAGCATTTCATAGGGCGGCAGGTTGGCGACAAACCGGCTTGGTACCGGCTCACCGTTAATGAACAGCTCCTTGTTACGGTAACGGATCCGGTCACCCGACACCCCAACCACCCGCTTGATGTAGTTGGTGGTTTCGTCTTCGGGATAGCGGAAAACCATCACATCGCCCCGTTCCGGATCGCCGATACTCAGAATCTTGGTGCCGCTCACGGGCAGGCGCAGGCCGTAGGCGTACTTGTTCACCAGAATGAAATCGCCTACTTCCAGGGTCGGCAGCATGGAGCCGGACGGAATCTGAAACGGCTCTACCAGAAAGGAACGCAGCACCAGCACGATGGCCAGTACCGGGAAGAACGACCGGCTGAGGTCCACCAGATAGGGCTCTGGGGGGCCTTCCTGTTGTTCTTCGGCTCCCGCTGGATCGCTGCCGGCGGCGGCGTTTCCGGACGCTGCCCACGCAGCTTCCCGTTTCGGTCGCAGGAACAGCCGGTCACCCAGCCAGATGAGGCCTGTGGCAAAAGTCAGCACGACCAGGATCAGCGGAAAATTGATGTCCATTCAGTAAAGCCCTAGTTATCCACTTTGAGCACCGCCAGGAACGCTTCCTGTGGCACCTCGACGTTACCCAGCTGCTTCATCCGCTTCTTGCCTTCCTTTTGCTTCTGCAGCAGCTTTTTCTTCCGGCTGATATCGCCACCGTAACACTTGGCGGTTACGTTCTTGCGCAGTGCCTTGACGGTCACCCGGGCCACAATCTGGTTGCCGATGGCGGCCTGAATCGCAATGTCGAACATCTGCCTGGGAATCAGCTCTTTCATCTTATCGATCAGGGCACGGCCCCGGTGATGGGAGTGGTCCCGGTGCACGATCAGCGCCAGGGCATCCACCCGGTCGCCGTTGATCATCACATCCAGACGCACCAGATTGGCCGGCTGGAAACGTACAAACTGATAGTCCAGGGAGGCGAAGCCCCGGCTGGCGGATTTGACCCGGTCGAAGAAGTCCAGAACCACTTCTGCCATTGGCAGTTCGTACATAAGCTGAACCTGGTTGCCCAGGAACAGCATGTTCTTCTGTACCCCACGCTTTTGTTCACACAGGGCAATAACGTTGCCCAGATGCTCCTGGGGCACCAGAATGCTGGCCTCGACGATGGGCTCACGCATTTCTTCAATGGAGCCGATATCCGGCAATCGCGACGGGTTGTCCACCGACACCTGCTCGCCGCTGCGGGTCACCACTTCGTAGATAACCGTGGGCGCGGTGGTAATCAGATCGATGTCGTATTCCCGTTCCAGCCGTTCCTGGATAATTTCCATATGGAGCATGCCGAGGAAACCGCAGCGGAAGCCGAAACCCAGAGCGTCGGAGTTTTCCGGCTCATAGAACAGGGAGGCATCATTGAGGGTGAGCTTTTCCAGTGCGTCGCGGAAATCGTCGTAATCGTCCGCGCTGACCGGGAACAGACCCGCATAGACCTGGGGCTTCACCTTCTGGAAACCAGGAATCATGGGGGTTTCGTCGGCGTACTTCTGGTGCACGATGGTGTCACCCACCGGCGCTCCATGAATGTCCTTGATGCCCGCAACCACGAAGCCCACATCACCAGCACTCAGCTCGCCGGTGTCTTTCAGTTTCGGGGTGAAGATACCCACCCGGTCGGCACTCCAGGCCTTGCCGGTGGATTTGATCTGGATCTTGTCACCCTTGCGCAACACCCCTTCCCGGATGCGCACCAGTGAGACGACGCCGAGGTAGTTGTCGAACCAGGAGTCGATGATCAGCGCCTGCAGCGGTGCCTTGACGTTTCCTTCAGGGGGCGGGATCTTGCGGATCAGGTCTTCCAGCACATCCTCAACGCCGAGACCGCTCTTGGCACTGCAACGCACCGCACCCTGGGCCTCGATGCCGATGATCTCTTCGATTTCCTTGGCAACCCGCTCCGGCTCGGCCTGGGGCAGGTCCATCTTGTTCAGTACCGGCACCACCTCAAGCCCCTGCTCGATGGCGGTGTAGCAGGTGGCGACGGACTGGGCTTCAACCCCCTGCCCGGCATCCACTACCAGCAGCGCGCCTTCGCAGGCATACAACGAGCGGGAAACCTCATAGGAGAAATCCACGTGGCCCGGGGTGTCGATAAAGTTCAGTTTGTACTCAACTCCGTCCCGCGCCTTGTAGTTGAGGGTGACGCTCTGGGCCTTGATGGTGATGCCCCGCTCCCGCTCCAGGTCCATGGAATCCAGCACCTGCTCCGCCATTTCACGGTCGGTGAGGCCACCGCAGACCTGGATAAAGCGGTCTGCCAGCGTAGACTTGCCATGGTCAATATGGGCGATGATCGAGAAGTTACGAATGCGGCTCAGTTCAGTCACAGACAAATGGTTACCCGTAGCAGACGTGTTCATGGGACAGTGGACGTTTTCGGATACCGGAACGCCACTGCCCTCACGATGGAGACTTTCAGGGCCGGCTGCCTAATCAGAACGCCTGGCTCCTGCAAGGGCGGGATTTTACCGTTTGTCCCGCTCCATTACCATCGGCGCGCCCTTTTGCGGACTCCGGAATTGTGCGCAGTTCAGGTAATCAGCGCCCGCTCGTACTGATTGACCAGGTAACTGATCAGGGAATCTTCGTCCAGCGGGTGGCTGAACAGATTACCCTGGCATTGCGCGCAACCGGCCTGTTGCAGGAACTCCAGTTGATGGGGCGTCTCAACGCCTTCCGCCACCACGGTCAGGCGCAGCTTTCGGGCCAGCGCGATCACGGCGGAGGCCACATCGGTGGCATTGGAATTGTAGGGAATGTCACGGATGAAGCGGTCGTCAATCTTCACCGCATCCAGGGGCATCTGCTGTAACGCCGCCAGCGAACAGGCGCCGCTGCCAAAGTCATCCAGAATCAGCCGGGCACCGGTGTCCCGCAAAGCGTTCAACAGTACGCGCAAGGCGTGGGGCTCTTCGTTCAACAGTGGCGCCGGCAATTCCAGCTCCAGCCGGTCCGGTACCACGCCGGTTTCCGTAATGATCTGCCGGAACAGGTCGAGGAAGCCCGGATCGGTCACCTGGCGCACCGACAGGTTCACCGCCACCCGCAGACGCTCAAAGCCGGCCCGCTCCAATGCCTGTATCTGGATGCAGGCCTGCCGCAGGGCCATCTCGCCCAGACGGACGATCAGCCCGGTTTCTTCCGCCAGCGGAATAAACTGCTGTGCCGAAATAATGCCCCGTTCCGGATGCTGCCAGCGCAGAAACGCCTCCACACCGACCACCTGCTGGGCATGGATATCCACCTTAGGCTGGTAGTGCAGTACAAAGCGATCCTCGTCCAGCGCACGGGTCAGCTCTTCCTGCTGCAACAGCCGGCGCGCGGCCTGGAGGTTCATGGCTGGGGTAAAGAACTGGTAGTTGTTGCGCCCGCGCTCCTTGGCCCGGTACATGGCCAGGTCGGCGTACTTCATCAATACGCCAGGGTCTTCACTGTCGTGGGGGATCATGGTGACTCCAATACTGACAGTGATGTTCACTTCGTGCTCATTCAGGCGCACACGCTGACACAGCCGCCGCAAAATTGTCTCAGCCACCCTGGCGGTCGCTTCCGGGCCGCTGATACGGGACAGCAGTACCACAAACTCATCGCCCCCCAGCCGGCCAACGGAATCTTCTTCCCGCACACAACCGGTGAGCCAGCGGGCCACGTGCTCCAGCAACTGATCACCGGCGTCATGACCTAGGGTATCGTTGATGCGTTTGAAGCCGTCAAGATCGAGGAACATCAGCGCGGCGGACTCCTGGCTGCGACGGCTGCGACGCACCACATGGGCCAGCCGGTCGCGGAACAACTGGCGGTTGGCCAGACCGGTCAGTGGGTCGTAGAACGCAAGCCGGTGCAATTCAGACTGGGCGGCCCGTAGCTGGGTAAAGTCCCGCAGGCTGAGCACCACCCCTTCCACCCCCGGCACATCCAGCATGGAGGTGAACGAGCCTTCCATTTCCCGCCATTCTCCGGCTGCGTCCCGGATTCGCACCCGCACCACCGGCAACTGTTCCCCGGGTCGGTTAACGGCCTGCCGGAAGCCATCCTGCAGCCGCGGCCAGTCGTCGCTATGCACCCGGGTCTCGGAGGGTACGTCACGGGCGTCATCCGGCTCGTACCCGAGAATGCTGTAGCTGGACGGACTCACATAGGTGGCCCGGCCCCGGCGGTCCATGACAACGGTGATATTGCTGGCACCTTCGGTAATGGCCCGGTAATGACCGGCACTCACCTGGGCGATCACCCGGGAGCGGATCAGCGCCAGTGAAAAGGCAAACAGCAGCAGGCTGACCAGGATGCCGGAGCCCAATACGATGGCCGGCCGCGAGTCGGAGGCGAGAAAATCAAACGCCGGTGTTGACCGGGTCTGTATCAGCCAAGTACGCCCGCCGTACTCGATCTTCTGGGTTTTCTCGAAGCTGAACTCCTCATCCAGGGAGCCGAGGTTGGAAGCATACATCTGGCTGTCGCGCCCGGTATCTATTCCGTCAAAAATGCGGACGTCCAGAAAGGGGGATATCAACCCGACAATACCGTCCAGCAGGTGGTTGGTCCGAAAAGCGCTGAACACGAAGCCTTTCAGCAGCATCCGACGCTCGCCAAGTGAGTGAGGCTCGACGCCGCCGTGATAGATGGGGTAATACATCAGGAAACCGGCCTGATCTTCCGCGACTTCCTCCTGCACCAGAACAACCTTGCCGGTGACCACCGGGCTGGCGGTATCCCGGGCCCGCTCCATGGCGCGGCGGTGGATCTCATCCTGATAGGCGTCATAGCCAAAGGCGCGACGGTTACGTTCCGTTGCCGGCTCCAGATATACCACGGGGTGGAACTCGTCCCTCAGCCCTACGGGGCGGACGAGGTAGTCCTCGAAGCCTTCGTTTTTCAGCGCCTGCAGGTGCCCGTGGAGCTCATGAACCAGAATGCGGCGGGTGTAACCGATGCCCTGAATGCCGGGATAGTAACGGTCGATATTGACCCGGTCGATGTAGGTCTGCCAGTCCTCCCGGGGCACATCGCCGGCAACAGAAAACAGCCCGGCACTACCCGCCAGCACCTGTTCGTAGTTAAGCAGGCGTTCTTCAATGGCGGTCTTGAGCTGAACGGACTGGGTATGGAAGCGGCTGGCCGCGCGGTCTTCCACAAGCCGCATGGAAAGGACCCAGAGGGCGATGGTTACCGATAGCGCTACCACCAGTACCAGCCATGCCATACGGGCGTAATGGGGACGAAGCAGGTCCCGTAGAGCAATGTCCTTTTTACTGATCATGTCCGATCCCTGGAACTCAACGGTTCTCCGACGGCCAGGCCCGGAGTCTGGCCAGAAGATGACTATAATGCCAGAAATCGCCCAACAGCTTGGGACAACACTGTGTCGAATGTCGCAATTCTGAACAGAGCAGGATGATAATCCGGACGGTAGAGATGTCGAGACCGACAGTCCGCGCCAAATGCGCCTGACCGTCGGTGCTCTTTTTCCAGATGATGTCGCAGGTTAGATCATCAGGGCTTCATAACCAGATAGGATGCCCGGCCCTGGCGAATGATACGAACCGATACGGCCCGGTCCGAGGGTAGATTTTCAACCGCCTGCCGGAAGTCATCCACGGTATTAACGGGCTGACGGTTCAGTTCTGTGATGACGTCATTGCGCCGGATACCGGCCTGGAAGGCTGCGCCACGGCCTACCTCAGTGACCAGAACACCACCTTCAATATCCAGCCGGCCGGCAAGCTGCTCCGGCAGGGGCTCGACGGTCATACCCAGCGGCCCCGAGGAAGAGCCAGAAGGTCCACCCTGGCTGGTCGACGCAGTTTCCTCTTCCGGCAGACGTCCGATTTCCACCTCAACCGTGCGCTGCTTGCCCTGACGAAGAACGGTCAGATCCACCGCATCACCCACCGGCGTGCGGCCGACCATCGGCGGGAGGTCAGCGGAGCGTTCGATATCTTCGCCCTCAAATGCCAGCACAATGTCCCCTGCCTGAAGCCCGGCCTGCTGGGCCGGGGAGTCCGGCATGACTTCCGCAATCAGCGCGCCACGGGGACGGCTCAGGCCAAACGATTCAGCCAGGTCCCGGTTGACCTCCTGAATCAGCACACCAAGCCAGCCCCGGGCTACAGAACCCTCATCACGAATCTGACGGAAGACGTTCATGGCATCGTCGATGGGAATGGCGAAAGACACCCCCATAAAGCCCCCGGAGCGCGTGTAGATCTGGGAGTTGATGCCCACCACTTCGCCGTCCATATTGAACAGCGGGCCGCCGGAGTTGCCCGGGTTGATGGCAACGTCTGTCTGGATGAATGGTACGTAGTTTTCACTGGGCAGGGAGCGACCGATGGCACTGACGATGCCCGATGTCACCGTATAGTCGAACCCGAACGGCGAGCCAATGGCCACCACCCACTGCCCCGGCTTCAGCTCCGAAGACTGGCCAATCCGCACCACAGGCAGTGGCTCTTCGTCTTCAATCTTGAGCACGGCCATATCCGAACGGGGGTCGGTACCGACGATCCTCGCGGGCAGCTCGCGGCGGTCGTTCAGTCGCACGATGACTTCATCGGCGCCCTCAACCACGTGGTTGTTGGTGAGCACATAACCGTCCTCAGACACAATAAAGCCTGATCCCATGGACCGCCGGGGCTGGGGCTGGCCCTGCCCGAACGGCGACTGGGGGCCACCGAAGAAGTGACGGAAGAACTCTGGCATCTGCTCCAGTTCCCGGTCGCTGAACGGTGAACGCTGCGTCTGCCCGTCGGGCTCAGAGACGGTACTGATGTTCACCACCGCCGCGGAGTTTTCCTCCACCAGGCCGGTAAAGTCCGGCAACGACTGGGCACTAGCGGCCTGAAGCATAAGCAGAGGCAAAAACAGGGCGAACAGGCTGAACCAGAATGGCAGCCGGTCGTGGCCCGCTGGTGAGGTCTGTGATAAGGGTTTGGTCATGGATGGGCTCCCTGTGAACTTACCGTTAGGCAAAAACCGTATTGGTTATTGTTGAGCGACCCGCGTCACAAGGCGGGACAGAAAAACCAGTGTGAATCTGGTGGTTCCGAACAGGAATTCAACGCTTTAGGCCCTGGTAAAACTCAGGGTGTGAGATCTTTCGCAACCGGGACCATTCGCCCCATCACCGGCTGCCAGCGCGTACGGCCAACTCTGGAACGAGCGGCTGCCAGCCAGAGTCCGCCCGCAAGGCCAGCCACAGCCGCGCAGATCGCCACCAGTTCGTTACCCGGCCAGAAAACGCCGGCGAGACTGGTTGCCGCAACCATCAACAGCATGGGTATGGCGTATACCAGCAGTGACGCTTTCAGTAACGCAGACTCTTCGATCGCCACCGTCACCTGATCCCCGGGCTGCGCATGGAGTGTGTTAACCACGCGGATCTGGCGGGATTGTCCGCCCGTCAGCCCCGCCAGCGCCTTCTGACCACAGCCGTGACGGGCCTTACAGGACTGGCAGGCGCTTTCACGAAGGGTCTGCACCCAGGCCTCATTGCCGCTGACGGAAATAACCGTTCCGGTTTCGTGGATCATCGCTGACGCTGTTCTCCGTTATCTGTCCAGGGCCCGGACCAGGGCGTTACTGTCGTCAATTACCACCGACTGGGCGACACGCATGGCCGTTTTCGGCGGTATCTCGCCCACCACGGTGACCAACATGCGTCCGCGCCCGGCTTTGGCCGGGTCCGTGTAATGCATGTACAGGGTGGTCGCACCTATCCGGGACGCGCCCTGGGGCATTTCCGGGCTGCGTGCGGGCTCTACAAACACAGAAAAGGTGGCCAGCCCGTCGGAGAACGCCACCGCCTGCCCCCGGGATCCCTTGGGCGCGGTGGTCGGCATAAACCCTTCCGGCCGCCAGCCCAGGGTCCAGCCTTCCATACGGCCGGGCTCGCCGGACAGCGGCAAGGCCGGCGTCAGCTCCATCACCTCAACCCCCGAGCGGATCTCAAACTCTGAGTCGGGCAGCTCGTCTACAATTTCAAGGGTAGTAAACTGGAACCGTTCCAGCACCTTGTCCTTATGCCGGACGTGACTTTTAAGAAGCAGCCCGGAATTCTTTTCCATCCACAGGCGGTAACCGTAACGGTCGTTATCCCTGGGCTGTAACCCGATAACGACCGCCTGGTAATCGGCTACCCGGTCTTCGCCCAGCAGTTCGGGCTGATACCAGGCGCCCACCGGCACCTGTTGGCTGGCAAACGCTTCTGCGAAAGGACCGGAGGGGATCAGCTGATCGAGCTGGATCCGCCCGTACTCTGGTAACACACACACCACCCGGCCACCCCGGCGGATAATTTCGCCGCTGGCCCCGTCCTGGACCACCAGCCGCTCATCCACACGACCGTCCCGGTACCGGTGCGCGATGGCCATGGAACTGACCTGTTCGCCCCTGGAATAAACAAAAACACCGCGATACGTGGTCATGTTCAGGGCCGGGCCGAGTTTCAGCAACCAGGATTCTGCCGGCTCCCGGGCCTGGACCGGCGCAGGCACAGCCGCCAGCGCGATGATCGCAAGCAGCCAGGCCATCAGCCACTCACGCGCGCCGGTATTCGACCAGCCCGGGTGCGACCATTGCGACCATGTAGACAACCTGTTCATTCGGATCAACAAAACACCCTCAACCCGTGATTCCCGCTAGCGCATTTCGTTAAATCGTCACCTGTCCGGTGATCAGTAACCCTGCCCTGATACGCTGGTTACCCGCGCATACCCCAGGGTACCCGGGCCACCGCCCATGCTGTTGTACTGGGCATGCTCAAGAAGATACCGGCTGATCTGTTCCTTCTGGCGCTGATTGAGCGCCTGCAAGGTCACTTCCGGCACGGACGTCCCGGTGCTGCTGGCCAGGGGCGCCCCGGCCTGAACCGGCACCAGTGCCCCCGGGCTGCCGGGCGTCACCATATCCCATTTACTGCCTGCACCGAAGCCGATGGCGACACCGGCGGCGATCATGGCCACCGCCGACCAGCGCCAGGGCGCATGGCGTCGACGTATGGCCTGCCGCTGTTCCGCCTGGGCCACTTCGGTCTGTTCCAGACTGTTGCGAACCGCAGCCCGTACGTCGATAACCGTGTCCCCGTGGGGAGCCTCGTGAATCACATCACGTATGCGCTGCCAGCGCTGCCACTGGTCCCGCACGGCCTGCTGGTCGTGGTGAGACAGGACCCGGCGCACAGCCAGCTCGTCGGCCTGGTCATCCATCATGGCCGACAAGGTTTCTCTGAGCCGATCATCCATTGCCTGTACCTCGTTGATAATCAGTAGTCATGAATTGTCGAGCATCGGCCCGAGCTGACGGTCAATGGCGTCCCTGGCCCGGAATATCCGCGATCGCACGGTCCCGATGGGGCACTCCAGAATGCGGGCGATGTCCTCATAGGACAGCCCCTCATACTCTCTCAGCAAAAACGCGGAGCGAAGATCTTCCGGGAGTGCGGCGATGGCTTTTTCAAGCACTTCCCGCAGCTGATCCCGCTGCAGGAACCCTTCCGGAGAGGCCACTTCCCGAAGCCGTCCGCCATCCTCAAAGCTCTCCGCATCGGCCACATCGGCTACGCCCTGGGGCCGCCGGCTACGGGCTTCGAGAAAATTCTTGGCGGTATTGACGGCGATCCGGTAAAGCCAGGTGTAGAATGCGCTGTCACCCCGGAACCGCTCAATAGCACGATAGGCCTTGACGAAGGTTTCCTGGGTGAGATCCATGACCTCGTGGCTGTCGTAGATATAGCGACTGATGATGGAAGCCACCCGGGACTGATACTTGAGCACCAGCAGGTCAAAGGCTGACCGGTCACCCTGACGGGCCTTGCGAACCAGTTGCAGGTCCGTCTGACCGTCCTGCGCGGCGGGGCGGGTCTGTTCTGCATCCGGTTTCATGATGGGGCCGGCGGGTGCCTCCTTTAGCTGGACCGCTTGGCCTGACTGCCGTCTTTCGCTTGTAATCATGGGCGCTGGTTCCACTGATGGCGACGGATTACCGCTGGCGTCCGGACGCCGGGTAACACCTGTCCTTTCCGTTGTGGGCAAATAGACAGCAGGCAGAAAGTTTAGTTCAATACTCGCCTCATTATGGCCCGCGATAACGATCACATGCCACAGTCTCACGAGTACGATGTTCTCATTATTGGCAGCGGTGCTGCCGGACTTACCGTTGCCCTGAACCTGCCACCCCATCTGCGGGTCGCGGTGATCAGCAAGGCCGGCATTACCAGCGGCGCCACACTCTGGGCCCAGGGGGGCATCGCCGCCGTGCTGGATTGCGACGATTCCATCGAGGCCCATATCGCCGACACCCTCGATGCCGGCGGCGGCCTGTGCCACGAAGATGCCGTGCGCTACACGGTCGAAAACGCGGGCGAAAGCATCCGCTGGCTGATCGACAGCGGCGTCCAGTTTACCCGGGACGCTAACGAACAGCTGCACCTGACCCGGGAAGGCGGCCACAGCCACCGGCGTATTATCCATGCCGCCGACGCTACCGGTAACGCCGTGTCCACCACCCTCAGCGAACAGGCCGCACAGCGCCCTAATATCGATCTGATGTCGAACCGTGTGGCGGTGGACCTGATTACCAACAGCAAGCTGGCGCTGCCTGGCAACCGCTGCGTCGGGGCCTACGTGCTGAACCTGGAAACCAGCCATGTCGAGCTGTTCCAGGCCCGGTTTACGGTGATCGCCGCCGGCGGTGCCAGTAAAGCCTATCGTTACACGACAAACCCGGACGGCGCTTCCGGTGATGGCATCGCTATCGCGTGGCGGGCCGGCTGCCGGGTGGCTAACATGGAGTTCAACCAGTTCCATCCCACCTGCCTCTACCACCCCCACGCCAAGTCATTCCTGATCAGTGAGGCGGTGCGGGGCGAGGGCGGCCTGCTGAAACTGCCCGATGGCAGCCGCTTTATGGATCGTTTCGACGCCCGCGGCGAACTGGCGCCCCGGGATATCGTCGCCCGGGCCATTGACCACGAAATGAAGCGGCTGGGGGCCGACCACCTGTATCTGGACATCAGCCACAAGCCGGCCGACTTTATCTGCAGCCACTTCCCCACGATTTATGAGAAGTGTCTGGAATTCGGTATCGATATCACCCGTGAGCCCATCCCGGTGGTGCCCGCGTCCCACTACACCTGCGGCGGCATCATGACGGACAAGCGGGCGCGGACGGATATCAACCAGCTTTATGCGGTCGGTGAAGCGGCGTTTACCGGCCTCCACGGTGCCAACCGCATGGCCAGCAACTCATTGCTGGAGTGTCTTGTCTATGGCCGGGCAGCTGCCGCCGATATTGCCCGGCGGGAAAGCGATATTCCCCCGCCTCCGCAAGCGCCGGCGTGGGACGAGTCCCAGGTGCGCGACTCCGACGAGGACGTAATCATTTCCCATAACTGGGATGAACTGCGGCATTTCATGTGGGACTATGTCGGCATCGTACGCACTACCAAGCGTTTGCAGCGGGCCAAGCATCGGGTCGACCTGCTCACCCGGGAGATCAGCGAGTTCTACAGCAACTACCGGGTGACCAACGACTTGCTGGAACTGCGAAATCTGGTTACCGTTTCGGATCTGATAATCTGCTCGGCCCTGCAACGGAAAGAAAGCCGGGGGCTGCACTTCACCCTCGACTATCCCGGCCTGCAGAATGAACCGGCGGACACCATACTGGTGCCCACCACCTATCGCATTGCGTCACCCTGAGTACCGGCCCGTGCCGGTGCCTACTCTCAAGTGAGTTCTGTATCCATGTCCGAAAAGTCGAAAGTCGAGTTCAACCGCCTGTGGTGGCACAGCCGCCGGGGTATGCTGGAGCTGGACGTTCTGTTGATCCCCTTTCTGGAAGAGGTCTACTCATCACTGCCGGAAGAAGATCAGCAGCGGTACGAGAAACTGCTCCAGTGCGAAGACACGGACATGTTCCAGTGGTTTATGCAGCGTAGTGAACCAGATGACCCCGATCTGCGCCGCATCGTGCAACTGATTCTGGACCGTGTTCAGCCGGATTGATCTGCCGCTGCGGCCATCCACCCTGTGCGGGTTGCTGGCTGCAGCGCCCTGGGTCCTGCTGGCGATCCTGGCCTTTTCCCCGACGACCATGGGACACTGGTGGCTGATCCCTGTACCGGTGCTTTTGCTGTGGGCCGCTCGGGTCCGCTGGTGTCAGAGCGGCCTTCTGTCAGCGCCTGAGTCGGTGGTCCGCGTGGTCACCCGCGGGCCACGGCTGTTTGTCGAACTGGCCCAGGGAGACGAAGATGAAGTGTTACCCACAGCCAGTAGCCGGGTATCCGGACACTATCTGGTGCTGGGCCTGCAAAGCGTCCGTCGCCGCCGGCGTTATCAACTGATCCTGCTGGCCGCGCCCTGGGGCAATGCCCCTGCCGGACCACTGCGCCGGCTGCGGGTGTGGCTGCGGCTTATGCCGGACCCACCCAGGCCCGAACCCCGGCACTGGCACCTCAGACTCCTGCACCCTGTTCGTTCTGGAGAGCATAGCCATGACTACCGAAGTCAATCCCCTCGCCCGCCGTCAACCTGAGCTGCCCGCAGCCGTATTGCTGGAAGACCGGGCCCTGTTCCGGGTCAGCGGGCCGGGTACCAATGATTTCCTGCAAGGACAACTGAGCCAGGACCTGACCGCTGTGGTGGTGGGACACTCCCCCAGAGGCAGCGCCTCGACACCTAAGGGGCGGGCCTATCTGTTAACGCGGCTGGTGCGAGATGGGGACGATATCCTGCTCACGATGCCGGCGAGCCTGGCTGAGGGCGTGATCACCCATCTGAAAAAATACCTGATGCTGTTCCGCGGTACCACCATGACCCGGCTGGAAAACAGTCAGATCTACGGGCTATTGGGTGAAAAGGCCG
This sequence comes from uncultured Marinobacter sp., assembly GCA_964530545.1. GTDB lineage: Bacteria > Pseudomonadota > Gammaproteobacteria > Pseudomonadales > Oleiphilaceae > Marinobacter. The sequence continues at coordinate 1,676 of CAZHAY010000054.1, read as the reverse complement.
CCGAGGCAGTAGCAGGCGCTTCGGCGGCCTTGCCGGTCGGGGACAATGACTCGGTGCCGGTGTTCAGTGGTCATCTGATTCGGGTTGAAGCCACCGCCGAAGGCGTATCCCGCTTCGAGTTATGGCTACCGGAAGGCTCCGATGCCGCGCTCCAACGCACCATTGAGTCCGTTGCCCAGGCTTCAATGGCCGACTGGGAAGCCGGCGAGATCGCTGCGGGCGTTCCCGAACTGACTCCGGACACTCAGGAGACCTGGGTTCCCCAGATGCTGAACCTGCAGCACCTGAATGGCATTCACTTCAAGAAGGGATGTTATACCGGGCAGGAAGTGATTGCCCGTATGCATTTTCTCGGGCAACTGAAGAAAAGCCTGTTCCGGCTGGAAGGGCCGGCCGCCGGGTTACCGGCACCGGGGTCTTCGGTAATGGCAGATGATAAGGCGGTGGGCGAGGTTGTGCGGGCGGTGTCCTACGATGACGGTACCATCGCGCTACTGGCCGTTCTGCGCCACGCGGATGCCGGCAAAAACCTGTACCTGACCGATAAAACACAGTCCCTGCAGGTGCGGCCCCTGCCTTATGCGGTACCAGAGCGTGACGCAGAGCAACCGGATACATAAGGTGACAGGAAACGGCGCTGGTATCTGCTATAACGGTGCCATTTGTGGATTGAACAATCTGGGGCTTGGGGCACTATGGCGAACATTACCGACACCATCCGCGATGACATTCTGACAGCCATTGAGAGTGACCGGCTGATCCTGCCAACGCTGCCGGAAGTGGCCCTGCAGGTTCGGGATATTGCCGAGTCTGAGGACTCGTCCATTACCGATCTGGTTGATGTGATCAGTTCCGATACGGCCATGTCCGCCCGTCTGATCCGGGTTTGCAACAGTCCTCTGTTCCGGGGCAGCCGCGCTATTGAGAACCTGAATATGGCGGTCAGCCGCCTAGGAATGGCCTATACCAGCAACCTGGCCATGGGGTTGGCGATGGAGCAGATGTTCCAGGCCACGTCAGACATGGTCGACCGCCGTCTGCGCGCGAACTGGCAGACCAGTACGGAAGTGGCCGGAATCTGTCATGTGCTGGCCCGGCAGTACACGCGTCTGAAGCCTGAGCAGGCTACTCTGGCTGGGCTGGTTCATATGATCGGGGTGTTGCCGATTTTGCGCTACGTTGAGGACAGGGAGATGCAGATCAGCAGTGTTCTGCTGGACAATGTGATTGATGAGCTGCATCCACGGCTCGGGGCGCGGATTTTGCGGCGGTGGGATTTTCCGGATGCGCTTCAACTGGTGCCGCTGGAGTATCAGAATTTTCAGCGGCAGGTGCCTTCTGCGGATTATGCGGATCTGGTGATGGTGGCGCGATTGCAGTTGCTGGCGGGGTCGGATCATCCGGTGAATGAGCTGGACTGGGGGTCGATCAGTGCGTTTGGGCGTTTGGGGTTGGATCCTGGGGCGCGGCTGGATGATGAGGAGGATCTTACTGCGCAGATGGAGGCGGCTATGGCTTTGTTGCAGTGAGGTTCTTTTGCTGATTGGTGTGCTGCGGTTGTCCGGGTTGGGTGTTTGGGCATGGCTGGGGTTTAGGTTTGACTGGTTTGGTGCCTGGTCGCGGAGGTGGGGGAATTTTATTTAGGGAAAAAAAAAAGCCTAGCGAAACAACCATTT
>CAZHAY010000053.1:14141-18459 GCA_964530545.1 uncultured Marinobacter sp. | reverse complement strand
GCCTGCCATTCCCGGCGCAGGAAGCTGGCGTGGTCCAGCAGCCTGTTCAGCTCATCGGTATTCAGGTCATTGAGAGTCAGAAAGTGTCTTACAGCCATGGCGATGCTCGTCGTCTTATTCTGGCCGGCAACCAATAGCGAAGCCTCCGGAATGCGGACGCCGCACCGGCTGCCTGGGCCTGTAATTAAGGAACCCCCGGGAAAGTCGTGAACACTGTCAGGACTTTCCGAGGGGGTTCCGTGATCCCGGCGGGTCAGATAATCCCAAGGGGATGAAAAGAAACAAGTCTATCGGGTTAACCCAGCGATGACAATTAACACAGCGGGCACTCCAGGCCCGGTAATATTCCAAACGGGATACCTGAGTGTATTGGTCGGACTTGGGTCCGGCGTGTACAATGGATTTCAGATCTAACCCACGCGCGCGAGGTGATATTGTGGATATCAACGAACAGATTAAAAGTCAGTTGGAAGAGAACCCGGTTATCCTTTATATGAAGGGCACACCCCAGGCCCCCCAGTGTGGCTTTTCGGCCCGCACGGTTCAGGCGGTTATGTCCTGTGGCGAACGTTTTGCGTTTGTGAACATCCTGGATAATCAGGAGTTGCGTGAAGGCCTGAAAACCTATTCCAGCTGGCCGACCTATCCTCAGCTTTATATTGGTGGCGAGCTCGTGGGCGGCTGCGATATCGTGCTTGAGCTGGCGGAAAATGGCGAACTTGCAGAGATGGTCAAATCGGCGGTCAAACAGCCGGAAGCCTGACCTTCAGCAGTTTCCATCATTAAAAAAGCGCCTCGACAGGCGCTTTTTTATTTCAGTCACAGGCTCAGGCTGGCTTGCGCAGAGTGCCCACTACTGCATCCAGAGCCCGGTCGATCAACGCACCCTGTTCAAGAACCGTCAGGCGACCCCGGTGCATTTCGTGCGCCAGGTCGATGCGGGTCTTTTCAATGACCTTCAGGCCCATCCGGTTCACGAACACGAAGCAGTCTGCCTCGTCGATGATGGCGGAGAGTTTGCAACGGAAGCTGGAACCGTTCACCAGCCGGAACTCTACCCACTGGCCGATATTGATGGCGTCAATTCTCGGCAGGAACTCGGCGATGCCGGCATTACGGGGCTCCTCGGATTCCTCAGTTTGCTCTGCCACCAGGGGCGGGGCAGGCTCCTGCTCGTCAGGCTCCCGGGCTTCGGCCAGGGCCAGGTTCCGGAACGCTTCGGTAAGCTCGTGTTTGAGCTTGCTCATCATGCTGTCGAGACGGGAGGAGTTGTACGAGACTTCTTCCAGCCCCGCCCGGAGCGCCTTCAACAGTCGTGGAACCACTCGTACCCACTGGTCGCGTTCTTCATCGTCCAGATGAGGGTGCAGACACCAGACCAGGTCGTCCACTACCCGTACCGATTGGTCCCAGCGGTGTTCGACATCGTCCCGCAGGTAGGCCAGGAACATGACCCGGCTCCAGCCGTTCATCAGGATGTCGTGGACTGCGGGGGGTACCGGCCGGCGAGCGAGTTTCTCCCGAAGTATGCGATCCACCGTTTCCTGGGCCTTCTGGGATTTGATCCGGCCACGCTCTGATTCACGGGTGCGCTGTTCCACCAGTGAGGCTTTGCGGTTTTCCCGGGAGAGGAACTGGTCGAACTCTTCGCCAAGGGTTTCGAACAACGTAATGTCGCCGTCAAACTCTTCCAGAATCCGGGCGACAATATTGTGGATCTGCTCGTAAAGCTTGTCACGGGACTTCTCGTCCGCATTGCTCCAGCCAATACCAGCCCGGGCTAGGGAGTTCAGCAGCTTACGCGCCGGGTGACTGGCCCGGCTGAAAAAGGACTTGTCCTTGATGACGACCTTGAGAATCGGGATCTGCAACCGGCTGATAAGCACCTGGATGGGCGCCGACAGGTTGTAATCGTCGAGAATGAATTCAAACAGCATGGACACGAGGTTGATCAGATCCTCGTCCATTTCCTGCAGAGCCGGTTGTTTTCCGTCCTCCGGCTTCTGGCTTTCGAGAATGTGCTCGATCAGATCCCGCAGGTCGACGGTGACCGGCTCGCCAGCACTCAGGTTGTTCCGGGGTGCATCCTGAACTCCGGCGGTGACGGTTGCCTGGGACAGCATCTGCAGCAGTTCGGCTCCGCCTACAATGTGGATCTCGGGGTTAGCGTGGCCATAATAGCTCGCGCTGTAACTGCGGTGACCCCGCTGTTCCGACAGCAGTTGACGGATCTGCTGGAACAGGACGTCGTCTTCTCGTACCTGATAACTGCCGGCGGAATCCGCAGCCCGCCGGCCGGTTTCTGCTTCACCCGAACTCGGCACGGGCGCCTGATCCTGACGGGGCTTGCCCTGATAGCGGAAATTTGGCACTACGCCGGCGTGAACCAGAATCCGGTTAGCCTCGTCCATCAGCATGCCGAGATTGGCGATAACGTAACGGTCAAACTGCTTCAGGACAATAAGCCGCTCACGAATCTGAATTTCGAACGCATCTGCGGCGTTGGCAAAGGCGCGGCAGATATAGTCCGGCAACATGGGGTTGACTGGCCGCTCTTCGGTTGCGTCGGGGTAAATCACTGTAAAACGGGTCTGCAGTTGCAGCAAAGGGCCCTGGAAATAGGCCCTGGCCTTTGAAATCATTGCACTCAGGGCCACCTGCTCTTCCAGTTCATCGTCCTGAACCAGTGAAAGGCTGTCGGCGGAGGTCGCATCCGACGCGGTGGACTGGGGCTGCGGGTCTGCGGTAACCAGTGGGGGGTGGTCAAAAAGTGACGAGACTGACTGCTGAAACTGTTTTTCAACACCCTTGCGTTTGATCCGGATCTCACGCATGGCCTCGAAGTAACGGTTCTGCTCGTTATTGCTGCGGGCGTTGTTGGCAAGCTCGAACAGGGAGTCATCCACTGCATCGAAGGCGCCCTGTAACAGGTCACCGAGGCCCGCGACTACGGTCTCCCGAATCCGGGAGACCTCCGGAGGAGCGGAAACCGGCCCGCCTGCACCGGGCCTGTCGTGCAGGTAATGTATGCCGGATTGTCTGTTCATGGCTGACTCCTGATACGCCTCAACCGGATACGTTACCGAGCTTGCTTGAGAGTATTCTTATCTGCGTAATTTATCGCAAAATTTACCGAGGTTACACGATTAATTATTCGTAACGGTGCGTCTGTGTCTCAAAACCCGAAGAAACTTCCTTGCGATCGGGGTTAAACACAAAAACCGGCCCTTTGCGGGCCGGCTGGTTCGTTGTGGATTCCGGATCCGGCAGACTCAGCTTATGTACTGGGGGCCAACGCCCAGGCTCCATATGACCACACTGATAGCCAACAGTCCAACGAACATTACCAGGCCCACGGTTAGCACGGAGGACGCAAACATGAAGCCCCGGTCTTCGGGAATGCTCATCAGTACGGGGAGGCCCTGATAGAGAAGATAGACCGCATAGGCAATTGCCGCAATGCCCACGGTCATATTGATCCAGATATTCGGATACACGGCGATCACCCCCAGCAGGAAGATCGGTGTTGCCGTGTAGGCCGCCAGGGTAACCCCCCGGGGTGTCGTTTCAGTAACTTCGTAAGTGGCGGCGAAAAAATCGATAAACTTTCCGATGATGAAGATGCCTGCGAGCATGGCCAGGTAGGCCAGTACGCAGAGCTGAAGCGCACTCTGGGTGGTCAGCTTTATAACCGGGCTGCCTCCCACCTGCCAGCCCACTTGTGTGGTGCCGTAGAACGCGGCCACGGCGGGTATCAGGGCGAGTATCAGGATGTGGCCGAAGTAGAGCCGTGAAATCGATTCGGAAGCGTTGCGAATCGCAATCCATTCTTCATCAGGGCGGGTTAACAGACCGACGGTATGTGAAAGGCTCATGGACCTTCTCCTTTTATTGTTGTGCACCGCCTTCAGTGTTGGTAGAGGAATGATTTAGGTCAAGCCGTTGCTTAAATCAAGATCTTGTTAAAAGTCGTTTTTTAGAGCGAATGCCTATATGGTCACGAAAATCGCTGCCGGATAAATGATTTTTTGCGGGGCACCGGATGCACGATGGCCGCCTTAACAACGTTGTCCTTAATCTGCAGAACTTCCATGCGATACTCGTGAATCACAAGACACACGTTGGTCTCCGGTATGGCCTCCAGCTTTTCCGTGATCAGGCCATTAAGAGTTTTTGGGCCGTCGGTGGGCAATTTCCAGTTGAGGTTTTTATTGATGGACCGGACTGCCGCACCGCCGTCGATAATAAAAGTGCCATCGTCCTGGGGAATGACGTCGGGGCTGGTTTCTGAATAGTCCGTGGTAAAGTCGCCGACGAT
>CAZHAY010000053.1:11878-14041 GCA_964530545.1 uncultured Marinobacter sp. | reverse complement strand
TGGCCGGTTTTCGCCATGTGTTTCAGGCGGTACCGGTTGAGGGACATCATTCCCGTTTCCGAGCTGGAGAAGAACGCGGAAAGCACAATCAGGGTGGCAAGCAGGATGAACAGAGCGGAGAGCGATGCCTCGTTCAAAAGGGGTATCCTTGTGTCTCGAATGAAACGTTAAAAACGGGATAAGGCCGGAAGTGTGTCAACCTGCTCTCTGAAAGACCAGCTCCAGCACGAACTTGCTGCCGTAATAGGCCAGTGCCAGCAGTGCGCACCCCACCAGGGTCCAGCGACTCGCGGTAATGCCCCGCCAGCCCTGGGTCTGGCGGCCAATGAGCAGGGCGGCAAAGACGGCAAGGGAGATCAGTGAGAAGACTGTCTTGTGAGCCAAATCCTGAGCGAACAGGTCACTAACGAAAACCGCCCCCGTCACAATGGCCAGTACCAGCAGAATCACGCCGGCCCAGAGCAGTTCGAATAACAGGGACTCCATGGTCTGCAGCGGCGGCAGGTTGCGCACCAGCGGGCTGTTGTAGTTGTGCTTGAGCTGACGGTTCTGAAGGTAGAGCAGAAGGGCTTGTCCGGCCGCCAGGGTAAAGATGCTGTAAGCGGTAACCGACAAGGCAATATGGGACAGCACGCCCCAGTCGTCCCGCTGGATAAAGCGCGGTGGCGTATGAGTCAGCAGTGCGCAGACCACCGTCAGGCTGGCCAGCGGATAGATGCCAAGAAAAAGACTGTCCAGAGGCTTGCGCAGGTTCATGAACAGGAGCAGTGCCACGACCAGCCAGGAAATCAGCAGCGAGCTCTGAAAGAAGCCCAGATTCAGCGCCCCGTCCTGAAACAGGGTTTGCCACACCAGAAGCCCATGGGCTACCAGTCCGAGCGCCCCGAGCACGGTCAGAATGTGCTTGTTGGTGGTGATGCGTCCCCTGAAGCCCAGGGCATGAAGGGCAGTGCCGATACTATAAAGGAACAGGGTAGTTACAGCGAGAATCAGCGTTCCCATGGCATACCTGATCGGTGTTATGTGATAGGGTCCGGGCAATCGTGTTTCAATATCAGAATGTCCGGACTGGTCGTTTAAGCGCGATAGTCTGGTTATAATGTCGTGATTGTGCAACCGGAATCAACCGGTTTGCGCGCGGCGTCATGTCCCGGTTCTCGGCGACAGGGCGACAGGGCTGCAGGTTGATACCGGCCCAGCAACCCGGGCGCTGCCATTTCAGCGATTCATTCTCAGGGCTACGGATACCACCATGTTTGAGAACCTGACAGACCGACTCTCGGGGAGTCTCAGGAAAATTTCCGGCCAGGCCAGACTGTCCGATGACAATATCAAGGATACCCTGCGGGAAGTTCGCATGGCCCTGCTGGAGGCCGATGTTGCCTTGCCGGTAGTCAAATCCTTTGTTGAAGGCGTGCGCCAGCGTGCTCTTGGGCAGGAGGTGCAGCGCAGTCTGACGCCAGGGCAGGTTTTCGTAAAAGTTGTTCAGCAGGAGCTGGAGCAGGTCATGGGCTCCGGCGACGAAAAGCTGAACCTGGCTGTGCGCCCGCCCGCGGTCATAATGATGGCGGGTCTGCAGGGCGCCGGTAAGACCACCACCGTTGCCAAGCTCGCCCGTCTGCTAAAGGAACGTGAGAAAAAATCCGTATTAGTGGTGAGTGCCGACGTCTACCGGCCGGCCGCTATCCGGCAGCTGGAAACCCTTGCCGGTGAGGTGGGGGTTGAGTTCTTCCCCAGTACCGCGGATCAGGACCCGGTCGCCATTGCGGAAGGTGCCATTGATGCGGCTCGTCGCAAGCACCTGGATGTGGTGATACTGGATACCGCCGGCCGCCTCCACGTTGATGAACAGATGATGGATGAGATTGGCCGCCTGCATAAGGCTGTCAGTCCCGCGGAAACCCTGTTCGTGGTCGATGCCATGACTGGGCAGGACGCCGCCAACACAGCCAAGGCCTTCAATGACGCTCTGCCCCTGACCGGCGTTGTGCTCACCAAGACGGACGGTGACGCCCGGGGTGGTGCTGCGCTGTCGGTACGACACATCACCGGCAAGCCCATCAAGTTCATGGGTGTGGGTGAAAAGTCCGATGCGCTGGAGCCCTTCCATCCGGATCGGGTGGCGTCACGGATTCTTGGAATGGGGGATGTGCTCTCCCTGAT
>CAZHAY010000053.1:0-11778 GCA_964530545.1 uncultured Marinobacter sp. | reverse complement strand
ATCCGGATCGGGTGGCGTCACGGATTCTTGGAATGGGGGATGTGCTCTCCCTGATCGAGGAAGCCGAACGTAAGCTGGACCACAAGAAGGCCGAGAAGCTCAGCAAAAAGATCAAGAAGGGCAAAGGCTTTGATCTTGAGGATTTCCGCGATCAGTTGCAGCAGATGAAAAACATGGGCGGTATGGCCAGTCTGCTGGACAAGCTGCCGGGCATGGGCCAGATGGCGCAGATGGCCCAGAGTCAGGTCAACGACAAGACCTTCGGGCAGATGGAGGCGATCATCTGTTCGATGACACCGAAGGAGCGGCGCTTCCCGGATACCATCAACAACTCCCGCAAGCGTCGCATCGCCGCCGGTTCCGGTACCCAGATCCAGGATATCAACCGGTTGCTCAAGCAGCACAAGCAGATGCAGAAGATGATGAAAAAGTTCGGCAAGAAGGGCGGAATGCAGAACATGATGCGCGGTATGAAAGGCATGATGCCCCCCGGTGGCGGAGGCATGCCGCCGTTTGGCCGTATGTAGAAATCGAGACGTGTTAACTGTTTTCTTTAGCGGGGAATTAGCATAGAATAGCGCCCCTTTCGAGTATGGGTCGATGTACGGGTGCCGAGGGCATACCGTACGCATCGTACAAAGTTCGTGCAACTGAACAGGATATTGGTCGAAATGGTAACAATCCGTTTGGCTCGTGGCGGCGCCAAGAAGCGTCCGTTTTATCACTTGACAGTAACAGACAGCCGCAAGGCTCGTGATAGTCGTTTTATTGAGCGGGTAGGCTTCTTTAACCCGGTCGCCCGTGGTCAGGAAGAGCGTCTTCGTGTTGACCAGGAGCGTGTGCAGTACTGGATTGAGCAGGGCGCCCAGCCATCTGAGCGTGTTGCGCAGTTGCTGAAGAGCGCTGCCAAGTAAGCCTGTCCGGGGGTCTGGCATGACACAGCATCCACAGGAAACTGTGATCGGCCGGATTACCTCCGTGTTCGGGGTCAAGGGATGGCTGAAAGTCTATTCCTACACAGACCCTGTTGACGGAATACTGAACTACCGCCGCTGGACCCTGCTCCACGACGGTAAGCGTATTCCGGCAGAGCTTGACACCGGTCGACGGCATGGGCGAGGCATTGTGGTCAAGCTCAAGGGCATTGATGACCGCGACCTTGCCCAGACCTATGGCGGAGCAGAGATACGGGTTCCGTTATCGGAACTGCCACCGCTGCCGGAGGGTGAGTATTACTGGCATCAGCTGGAAGGGCTCAGTGTCTTTACCAGTGAAGGGGAGCGCCTCGGGCGGGTTCATCATCTGATCGAAACCGGTGCCAATGACGTACTGGTGGTCCGGTCCGACGAGACATCCATCGACCAGCGCGAACGCCTGATTCCCTACCTTCCGGAGCAGGTTGTGACGGAAGTGGATCTGAGTGCTGACCGGCTTGTCGTTGACTGGGACCCGGAGTTCTAGGGGTGTGGATTGGTGCAGTCAGCCTGTTCCCCGAAATGTTTGATGCGGTTACCGGGTATGGGATCACCGGCAGGGCAGTTCGCGATGGTCTGTTGACCTTTCGTAGCTGGGACCCGCGGGAATTTACCCATGACCGGCATCGCACGGTAGATGACCGACCCTATGGGGGCGGCCCGGGCATGCTGATGAAAATTCAGCCCCTGCGGGACGCGATCCATGCGGCACGGGCCGAGGCACCCGGCGAGGCCTGCGTGGTGTACCTTTCGCCCCAGGGTGAAAGACTGAACCAGCAGGTTGTAGAGTCGCTGGCTGCCTGTAAGAGTCTGATTCTCGTAGCGGGTCGCTATGAGGGTGTAGATGAACGCCTGATCTCGGCGGAAGTCGATCGGGAAGTGTCGCTGGGAGACTTTGTGCTCTCCGGTGGCGAGCTGGCGGCAATGGCCGTCATTGATGCGGTTACACGCCTCATCCCTGGAGCGCTGGGTCATGCGCAGTCGGCGGAGCAGGATTCCTTTGCTGACGGTCTGCTGGATTGTCCGCACTACACACGGCCCGAAGTGTATGAAGGCCAGGCGGTGCCGGATGTATTGTTAGGCGGTCACCACGAACAGATCCGGCGCTGGCGACTTAAAGAGTCGCTGAGGCGAACCCGGGAGCGACGCCCCGACCTGCTGGAGCAGCGGGTGCTGACGGACGAAGAGCGTGAGCTGCTGGACGAAATTTTAAACGAACCGGGTGCCTCTGATTGAGTCAGGGCATTAAGAGATTGGGTATCAGGAGCACATAACGATGAGTGGTAAGAACGACATCATCAGCCAGATTGAATCCGAGCAGATGAACAAGGAACTCCCTGCGTTTGCACCGGGCGACACTGTCATTGTCCAGGTTCGCGTTACCGAGGGTAACCGTGAGCGTCTCCAGGCCTTTGAAGGCGTGGTGATCGGCAAGCGTAACCGTGGCATGAACTCTTCCTTCACCGTACGTAAGGTTTCCTACGGCGTAGGTGTTGAGCGTACCTTCCAGACCTTCTCCACGTTGATCGACAGCATCACTGTCAAACGTCGTGGCGCGGTCCGCAAGGCCAAGCTTTACTACCTCCGTGAGCGTTCTGGTAAGGCGGCGCGTATCAAGGAAAAGCTGGGCTGAGTCTGGCCAGCTGAGGCTGTAGACATGTTCTAGAAAGGGGCAGCTCACGCTGCCCCTTTTTTGTGGCCGCGACTTTTCAATGCCGGAGGCAGTTTGGTCACCCCAACCGAAAAATCCCTGCGAACCACCGATGAGCGCCTGATTCAGCGCTTCCTTGATGCGTTGTGGCTGGAAGACGGCCTGGGAGAGAAAACCCGTGCGGCCTATGGCAGCGATTTGCGGCAGCTGTCCCGCTGGCTGGTGGGGCGACCCGACGCACCGAGGCTGGATCAGGCGGATCGTCAGCATCTGCTGGACTGGATCTCTGCGGCGTTCGCCCAGGGGCATAAAAATGCGACAGCGGCCCGCCGCCTGTCGGGGCTGCGTCGTTTTTACCGCTATCTGTTACGGGAACAGCTGATCGGCGAAGATCCGACCTTGCGTATTGAAAGTCCCCGTCTCGCCCGGCGGCTACCGGACACCCTGTCCGAGGCAGACGTGGAAGCGCTGCTGGATGAACCCCTGGGTGTCCAGGTGCAGGACGAACGGCTGGAGCTGCGCGACCGGGCCATGCTCGAAATTCTGTATGGCTGCGGCTTGCGGGTCACTGAACTGGTGTCTTTGCGTGTGGACCAGGTCAATCTCCGGCAGGGGGTGATCCGGGTTTCCGGCAAGGGCGACAAGGAGCGCCTGGTGCCCATGGGGGAAGAAGCCATGGACTGGCTGCTCCGATACATGAAAGAAGCCAGACCGGGGCTGTTGCGGGGACGGGTTTCTGATGATCTGTTTCCCGGCAACCGGGGCTCTGCCATGAGCCGGCAGGCCTTCTGGTACCGCATTCGTCATTACGCCCAGCGTGCCGGCATCCCGAAGAAACTGTCGCCCCATACGCTGCGTCATGCCTTTGCGACCCATCTGCTGAACCACGGCGCTGATCTACGGGTGGTGCAGATGCTGCTGGGTCATTCCGATCTGTCGACAACTCAGATATATACCCATGTCGCCCGCCAGCGTCTGCAGGAGCTGCATCACGCCCATCACCCCCGGGGCTGAACTTTTTGTCGCTCGTTCAGTCACAAACCTGCCAGAGAGCAATTGCCCCACCGGCATGGCTTTGATCTACTGAGCGCCAAACTTTTATCCACCTCCAGGACTGAGCAGGACAATTCATGAAACAGATGCTATTCCGTTCCCTTTCCGGCATGGCTGCCGGGCTGGCGCTGAGCACCATGGTCGCTGTGCCATTCGCAGTCGCAGAAACTCCCGAAGAAACGATTACCGATCGTCTCAATGAGAGGGTTCCAGGCCTCCAGGTCAGCGGTGTCAAAGAGTCCGCCATTCCAGGTCTGTACGAAGTCCGGACCAATAACCGCGATATGATCTACGCCACCGGTGATGGCGAGTACATCCTGGCGGGCGAAATGCTCCAGCTGACCGACGACGGCATCGTCAACGTGACCGAACAGGCCCGTGCCACTGAACGGGCGCAAACGATGGCTGAGTTTGGCGATAAGGGGCTGATTACCTATCCGGCGAAGGGCGACCAGAAAGCCGAAATCAGCGTCTTTACGGATATCGACTGTCCCTATTGCCGCAAACTCCATGACGAAATGGCCCGCATCAACGAGTTGGGCATCACGGTCCACTACTACGCTTTCCCCCGCTCTGGTCCCGGAACGCCATCCTTTATCAAGTATGAGTCCGTCTGGTGCGCAGATGACCAGCAGGCCGCCATGGATCAGGCCAAGGCCGGCGAAGATGTAGCTGCGGCGAACTGTGAGAACCCTGTGGATGAGCAGTTCCAGCTGGGTCGTGAAGTGGGCGTTACCGGTACTCCGGCCATTCTGCTGGAAGACGGCAATATGATTCGCGGCTATCTGCCTGCCGACCAGCTCGCTGAAGGTCTGGGTCTGCTCTGACCGGACGCCGATTGGGCCGGGGAATGCTGTTCTGTGACCGGCTAACCGGTATACTAGTGCCCCATTGTTATTCATTCATCGGGCATTGAGGTGAAGCTTGAAAGAAGTCAGGGTCGGAATCTGCGGCTTGGGGACCGTCGGTGGCGGAACGTTCAATGTACTTGCGAGAAACGCAGAGCTGATTGCCGGTCGGGCCGGCTGCGAGATTCGTACCGTACGGGTTGCCACGCGCACCTGGCGTGACGATATCGACCTTGGCGATATTCCCTTCAGTACCGACGTTATGGACGTGGTCAACGATCCGGATGTGGACGTGGTGGTGGAGCTGATCGGCGGCTATGAGACCGCCCGGGAGCTGGTGCTGGCCGCGATCGCTAAGGGCAAGCATGTGGTTACGGCCAACAAGGCGCTGATCGCGGTTCACGGCAACGAGATTTTCGAGGCAGCAGCCCAGGCCGGAGTGGTAGTGGCCTATGAGGCCGGCGTAGCTGGCGGCATCCCCGTGATCAAGGCCATTCGCGAAGGCATGGCCGCGAACCGGATTGACTGGCTGGCCGGTATTATTAACGGCACCGGTAACTACATTCTCACCGAGATGCGTAAGGGTCGGCCCTTTAATGAGGTCCTGCAGGAAGCCCAGGATCTGGGTTACGCAGAAGCGGACCCTACCTTTGATGTTGAAGGGGTCGATGCCGCCCACAAGCTGACCATTATGGCATCCGCCAGTTTTGGTGTGCCGCTGCAGTTTGACCGCGCCTATACCGAAGGCATTTCCCGGCTGACGCCTTATGACATTGCCCATGCGGAACTGCTGGGTTACCGGGTCAAGCATTTGGGTATCGCCCGTCGCCGGGAAGGGGGTATTGAGCTGAGGGTGCACCCGACCCTGGTTCCCCAAAGCCACCTGATTGCTCAGGTCGACGGCGTGCTGAACGCCGTTCTGGTGGATGGCGACGCGGTGGGTCAGACCATGTACTACGGTCCGGGCGCCGGTGATGAAGCCACCGCATCGGCGGTTATTGCGGATCTGGTCGACGTGGCCCGGGTGATGCAGGCGGATGGTCGCGGACGGGTGCCGTTCCTCGGGTTTGCACCGGAAGCCATTGAAGACCTGGAAGTCCTGCCCATGGAATTCACCCAGTCGGCCTACTACCTGCGTATTCAGGCGCTAGACCGGCCAGGGGTTCTGGCCAAGGTGGCGTCGGTGCTGAGCGAGCATGGCATCAACATCGAATCCATCATGCAGAAGGAATCCGAGGTCCATGACGGCCGCATCCCGGTCATCATCCTGACCCATACGGTACAGGAGCGTCAGGTCAACCAGGCCATCGAGGAGCTGGAAGCTCTGGACGAAGTGGATGATCAGGTTGTCCGCATCCGCGCAGAAAACTTCAACTGACAGGTAAGCACGTGAGATACATCAGTACACGGGGTGAAGCCCCCGCGCTGGGCTTTGAAGACGTCCTTCTGACCGGTCTGGCGACCGACGGCGGTCTGTATGTGCCCGAGTCCCTGCCGCATTTCAGCCTTGAGGAAATCCGCAGCTGGCGTGGTCTGCCGTACAGCGAGCTGGCGTTCAACATCATGTACCCGTTTGTGGACGACGCCATTCCTGAGGACGACTTCCGCAGCATGCTGGCTGAGACCTATGGCGTCTTCGCCCACAAAGCGGTTGCGCCGCTGGTTCAGCTGGATACCAACGAATGGGTGCTGGAGCTGTTCCGGGGCCCGACACTGGCGTTCAAGGATTTTGCTCTGCAACTGCTGGGGCGTCTGCTGGACTACGTGCTTGCCCGGCGTAACGAGCATGCGGTGATCATGGGTGCCACCTCCGGTGACACCGGGTCAGCGGCTATTGAGGGCTGCCGTCGCTGTGAGCATGTGGATATCTTTATCCTGCATCCGCATCAGCGCGTGTCGGAAGTGCAGCGCCGGCAGATGACCACGGTGCCAGGCAGTAACATCCATAACCTGGCAGTACGTGGCAACTTTGACGACTGCCAGCGTATGGTGAAGGCCAGCTTCGGGGATCAGTCCTTCCTGGGCGGCAAGGCCCGTCTGGCAGCGGTGAACTCGATCAACTGGGCCCGGATCATGGCCCAGATTGTGTATTATTTTCAGGCATCCCTGGCCCTGGGTGGGCCGGACCGGTCCATGGCGTTTTCGGTCCCGACCGGTAACTTCGGCGATATTTTCGCCGGCTATCTGGCCCGGCAGATGGGCCTGCCGGTCTCCCAGCTGGTTATTGCTACTAACCGCAATGATATTCTGCATCGTTTTATGAGCGGCAACCGTTATGAACAGCAGCAGCTTGAACATACGCTGTCGCCGAGCATGGACATCATGGTGTCGAGCAACTTCGAGCGCTTGCTGTTTGACCTGCATGGGCGCGACGGTGCCGCCGTTAAAACCTTACTGGAAAACGCCGCCAACGGCCCGGTGAGCATTGAAGACTATCGCTGGCGTCATGCCCGCAAGCTGTTCGACAGCGAGGCAGTGGACGACCAGGCTACCTGCGATACCATCCGCCAGGTCTATGAAGAGAACGAGTATCTGCTCGATCCCCATACGGCCATCGGTGTCAAAGCCGCCCGCGGCTGCCGTCGTGACCCCCAGGTTCCGATGATCACCCTGGGCACCGCCCATCCGGCGAAGTTCCCGGATGCCATTGCTCAGGCCGGCTTAACGGTGAAACCGGAGCTGCCCGCCCATATGGCAGACCTGTTTGAACGTGAAGAGCGTTACACCGTGCTCGACAACAATCTGGCCGATATCCAGAGCTTTATGGCCAAGCACTGGAAACATGCCTGACCGGCTGAAATTGGGCACCCGGCCTGGGTGCCCGGAGTTATCATGACCCCCAGAAAGATCCTGAGGCGTACCGGTTCGCAGATCGTCACGGACTGGGGGCAGGATCTGCCCCCACTTCTGCGCCGGCTGTATGCCGGACGCGGCGTGACTTCCGACAATGAGCTTGCCTATACCCTCCGGCACCTGGCATCCCCCATGGAGCTCCGTGGTATCCAGCGGGCTGTCGAGTTGCTCGCGGAAGCGATTGAGCATCAGCAGTCCGTTATGATCCTCGGTGATTTTGACGCCGACGGCGCCACCAGCACTGCCGTGGCCATGCTGGGGCTGTCGATGCTCGGGCTGGGTACTATCGATTTCCGCGTGCCGAGCCGGTTTTCCGATGGTTACGGCCTGACCCCCGCCATTATCGAACGGCTGCAGGAAGACGGTTCACTGCCGGACCTGCTACTCACCGTGGACAACGGGATCGCTGCTCATGAGGGTGTCGCTGCCGCGAAGGCGGCCGGTATCCGGGTAGTCATCACCGACCATCACCTGGCGGGCGATACGCTGCCCCAGGCGGATGCTATTGTGAATCCCAACCAGCCGGGCTGTCCTTTCCTGAGCAAGAACGCCGCCGGTGTCGGTGTCATGTTCTATGTGCTGACGGCCCTGCGTAAGCACCTCCGGGATGCCGGCCAGTTGCGCCAGCCCGAGCCCAATCTGGGCAGTCTGCTGGACCTGGTCGCCCTGGGTACTGTTGCGGATGTGGTGCCCCTTGACCATAACAATCGGATATTGGTAGAGCAGGGCTTACGGCGGATTCGCCAGGGACTGGCGCGGCCCGGCATTCTCGCCCTGCTTGAGGTTGCGGGGCGCGACCACCAGCTGATCAGCTCCACCGATCTTGGATTCGTGGTGGGCCCGCGATTGAATGCTGCAGGCCGGCTCGATGACATGAGTGTCGGTATCGCCTGCCTGCTCGCGGATGACCCGGATGAGGCACGACGACTGGCCCATGAGCTGGATACATTCAACCGGGAACGCCGCAGCATCGAGCGGGACATGAAGTCCCAGGCACAGGACCTGCTTGCGTCCATGGCGCTTGACCCCTCCCATCTGCCCTGGGGGCTGGCGTTGTTCGATCCCGACTGGCATCAGGGCGTGATAGGCATTCTTGCGGCACGCATCCGGGAGCAGACCCACCGGCCTACTGTTGCCTTTGCCCCTGATGACGATGGCGTCCATCTCAAGGGATCTGCCAGGTCCATCGCGGGGCTGCATATCCGCGATGCGCTGGCGGTCGTAGATGCCCGCTGTCCGGGGCTGATGAAGAAATTTGGCGGCCATGCCATGGCGGCGGGCATGACCATTGAGCAGAGCAACCTGGAGCGTTTCAGCCAGGCCTTTGATCAGGCGGTGCGGGAGGTGCTGAATGCGGAGGATCTTGAGGCTGCCATCGTTACGGATGGGCCGCTGGATCTGTCGGAGCTGTGCCTGGAAACCGCGTATCTGCTGAAAAAGGCCGGGCCCTGGGGCCAGCACTTTCCAGAGCCGCTGTTTGATGACGAGTTCCGGGTGATCAGCCAGCGTATTGTGGGCGAGAACCACCTGAAACTTGTGCTGCAGCCGGTGGCGGGCAATGCCGTGGTAGACGGCATTGCGTTCAATACTGGCCCTGAAGTGCCGGACCTGACCCGCTGTGGCGCCCGGGTGGTGTACAAGCCCGACGCCAATACCTTCCGCGGTCGTACCACCCTTCAGTTACTGATCGAGTATCTGGAGCCCTGTCACTGACGGGCAGGGCTCCAGCCCGGCGGCCTAGCGATTCTTCGGGATCACCCGTTCACGGACGAACACAATCAGGATCGCCGCCAGGGTCAGCACCGGCCAGGATCCGGTCTGCATAAAGGGCGTTCTGCCGCTGACGGTGTGCAGTTCACCGGTGAGTACCCGGCGCTCGAACTGGGGAATCGAACCGGTGACCTGGCCCTTCTCGTCAATGATCGCGGTGACCCCGTTGTTGGTGCCCCGGAGCATGTAGCGACCGGTTTCCAACGCCCGCATCCGGGCCATTTGCAGGTGCTGGTGGGGACCGATAGAGTCGCCGAACCAGCCATCGTTACTAATGGTCACCAGCACATTCCCCAGTCCCGCGGTGGTAGCTACAAAATCCGGGTAGGCCACTTCGTAGCACACCGCCGGCATCAGCTGCGCGTCGCCGGCCACCAGCGGGCCTTGGTATTTCGGCCCGGGGCTAAAGCTGGACATGGGCAGATCAAAAAAGCCGATAATGCCCCGCAGCCATTGCTCCAACGGCACGTACTCCCCAAAGGGTACCAGTTTTTGCTTGTGGTAAACGCCATCGCCATGCTCACCGATGGCCATCATCGAATTATGGAACGTGAAGCGCTCGCGGTCGCCGCTGTAGGTGAACCAGGGAATCCCGCTGAGCAAGACGCTGTCGTCCCCCAGCTTTGACAGGATATGGTCGATGATGGGGCCAGCCTCATCCTGGGTAACAGGGATAGCGGTCTCTGGCCACAGAATAATATCCCGGTCCCAGTAATCCTCAGTCAGTCCCAGGTAGATGATCAGCTGGTCCCGCAGAAAGTCCGGGTCCCATTTGATCTGCTGGGGAATGTTGCCCTGCATGGCAGCAAAGGTAATGGGGTCTTTATCGAGCTCAGTCCACTGAATTCGGTTCAGTAGCGGCCCGGCCAGCCACAAGGCCAGGGTAGCCACGGCCAGTATCACCGCCGGAATCCGTTGCCTGTGGCGAGCCAGAGCGTACAGGCCGTACAGTGCAGCGCCCGTGCCAATAATGATCAGGGTGATCCCGTGCACGCCGGTCAGTGGTGCCCACCCGGCCAGTGCCCCGTCGACGTGACCCGTGCCAAGATAAAGCCAGGGGAAACCGGTCAGGAACCAGCCACGCATCCAGTCGGTAATCACCCAGACGCCGGGAAACAGGATCAGCCGCCGTACCGGACTGTCCTTGGCCAGTTTGCCCCAGCACCAGAATGCGATGCCGTGCACCAGTCCAAGTCCGGCAATAAACAGCGCCATCAAGGCGATGGCCAGCGGGATAGAGGTGTTCCCGTGCTCGCTGATGCTGATATAGATCCAGGTGACCCCGGACGCAAACAGACCAACACCCGTGAGCCAGCCGGACAGAAAGAGCTGTCGGGAGGTCTGGAACAGGGTTACGGACACAATGAGGGCAATGGAGACGGGGCCCAGCCACCACCACTCCCACGGGGACAGGGTCAGGGTCTGCAGCGCACCGGCGACCAGCAGCACCAGCGCGCCGAGCCAGCGGGGCGCGCGGGTCAGTGGGTTAGTCAACATCGTTGCGGGTCACCTGCAGTAGCCGGATCACCCGGTTGTCGGCATTGGCGATGGTAAAAGTAAAACCATTGAAGCTGACGGTTTCGCCCCGGCGGGGCAGGTGTCCGAACTCCTTCAGCACAATTCCGCCGATGGTGTCGAATTCCTGTTCGTCCATACCGGCGCCGAAGAACTCGTTGAAGTCTTCGACGGAAGTGACGGCCTTGACTGCCCAGGAGCCATCCCCGTGGGGCTTGATATGGGTCTCCTCATCGAAGTCATGCTCGTCCTCGATCTCGCCGACAATCTGCTCAAGTACGTCCTCAATGGTTATCAGACCGGCAATGCCGCCATACTCATCCACCACAATCGCCATATGGTTGCGGGTTTCCCGGAACTCCTTGAGCAACTGGTTCAGCCGTTTGCTCTCGGGCACGAAGGTGGGCGGGCGGAGGACTTCACGGATACGGGTCCAGTCCAGCTCATTTTCCAGTGCCAGCGGCAAGAGGTCTTTGGCCAGTAGCACACCGATAACGTCGTCCTGGCTGTCGCCAATGACAGGGAAGCGGCTGTGGGCAGACTCGATGATTTCCTTGAGAAAGGCCCGGGGTTCCTGGGAAGCCTTGACGGTCACCATCTGGGAGCGGGGAATCATGATTTCGTCGACGCGCATGTCGATCACCTGCATGGCGCCTTCGATGATGCTCATGGCATCGCTGTCGATAATATTGTGTTCTTCGGCGTCGCGAAGAATCTCCAGCACGTCCTCGACGGACTCAGGCTCGCTGGAGAAAGCCTGGGATATTCGCTCCAGCCAGGACTTGCTGCCCTGGCCGCGACTCGACTGATCGTCGCTCATGAGTGTGGTTCCGATTCCTCTGTCTCATAGGGGTTGTTGTAGCCAAGTTCGGCCAGCAACCGGATTTCCAGGGATTCCATGATATCGGCGTCGGCATCCTCCATATGGTCGTAGCCCTGAAGGTGCAGCATGCCGTGGATAACCATGTGTGCCCAGTGTGCCTCGGCTGTCTTGTTCTGTTCCTGCGCTTCCTGTTCGACGACCGGTGCACAGATGACCAGATCACCGGCCAGAGGCACCGTTATACCGGCTGGCGATTCAAATGGAAAGGACAGTACATTGGTGGGCTTGTCT
>CAZHAY010000052.1:16080-18831 GCA_964530545.1 uncultured Marinobacter sp. | reverse complement strand
GCCGACGCTGAGGTTCTGACACTGGTACTGTTCGGTGACGATATGGTACGGGCACTCAATATTGCGTACAGAATGGGCCTCCATGAGCGGATGCAGATCGTGGTGCCCAATATCACCCTGACCATGGCCCAGCAGGTAGGGCCCACTATTATGGAGGGCATTGTTGGCGCGACACCCTGGGTGTGGAGCCTGCCGGCGGAGCGGGGTTATGGACGGGGTGAGGCGTTTGTTGAGGCGTTTACCCAGCGGTATCAGATGCGACCGTCCACGGCGGCGGCTTCGGCCTACAGTATCGTGCACCAGTACCGGGACGCAGCAGAACGGGCCGGCACGACCCGCACCGCTGCGGTTATCCGGGCGCTGGAAGGTCATGGCTACCAGTTACTGAAAGACGAACAGGAGTGGCGCGCCTTTGACCACCAGAACATCCAGTCCGTCTACGTGGTACGGGCGCGGCCCCGGGCGCAGGTGCTGGAAGACCCTTTCGCCAGCAATTATTTTGAAGTAGTGGACACCCTGCCCGCTGCCGAAGCAGCGCGAACCCTTGAGGAATGGCAACAGGCCCGGCGCCGGGCGGGCATGCCGCTGACACTTCAGTGAGGCTCCCGGTGTGGCACGCCGCACCAGTCAGAATCAGCTCTGCTGGAGGCGCCGTACGGCCTCCAGCCAGCCGTGATACAACCGGTCCCGATCGGCCTTGGACATAACCGGTTCAAAGCGGCGCTCGCACCGCCAGAGCTTCTCTATCTCGTCCAGGTCCTGATAGACCCCGGCCTGCAGACCCGCCAGGAAGGCGGCCCCCAACGCGGTGGTTTCGATCACCTCGGGCCGGTCCACGGTAGCGCCAAGGATATCTGCCAGGAACTGCAACACCCAGTTGTTCACCACCATGCCGCCGTCGACCCGCAGGGCCACGGGCCGCACGCCATCCGCTTCCATGGCCTTCTGCAGATCCTTGGTCTGGTAGCAAACCGACTGCAGTCCCGCAGTGACGATTTCCTTGATACCGGTATCCCGGGTCAGCCCAAACATGGCGCCCCGGGCTTTTGGGTCCCAGTGGGGCGCACCAAGGCCGGTGAAAGCAGGCACCAGATAGACGCCATGATCCACCGGGGTCTGCTCCGCCAGCATTTCACATTCATCCGCCATGCGAATCAGGCTGAGCCCGTCCCTCAGCCACTGAATGGCCGCCCCCGCGATAAAGATACTGCCCTCCACCGCGTAGGTTGTCTTACCGTCCAGACGATAACCGACGGTGGTCAGCAACCGGTTGGCCGACTTGAGCGCGCGGTTACCCGTGTTCAGAATCAGAAAGCAGCCGGTGCCATAGGTGCTCTTCGCGGTGCCTTCGGCAAAGCAGGTCTGGCCAAACAGCGCCGCCTGCTGGTCGCCGGCAACACCGCCAATGGTAGCGCCAGCCGCTGGCAGGCCTTCCGCGATGGTGCCAAAGTCCGAGGCGCAGTCCCGCACCTCGGGCAGCAGGGCCTGGGGAATGCCGAACAGGGCCAGCAATTCCGGATCCCAGCGCTGTTGGTGAATATTGAACAGCAGGGTGCGCGACGCATTGGTGGCGTCGGTAAGAAAAGAACGGCCTTTAGTCAGCCGCCAGAGCAGAAAGGTATCCACGGTACCAAAGGCGAGTTCACCCCGCTCTGCCCGCTCCCGGGCACCGGATACGTTATCCAGTACCCAGCGGATTTTGGTGGCAGAAAAATACGGGTCCATCAGCAGCCCGGTCCGCTCGTTCACCATGGGCTCGTGGCCGTCATCCTTGAACTGTTGGCACAGGTCGGCGGTACGCCGGTCCTGCCAGACAATGGCGTTGTAGACCGGCCTGCCGGTTTCCCGGTCCCAGAGAATGGTGGTTTCCCGCTGGTTGGTAATGCCCACCCCGAGTATCTGGTCCGCGCCCACACCGTTGTTATCCAGCACTGCCCTGCAGGTTGCGACCACACTTTCCCAGATGGCCTCGGGATCATGCTCCACCCATCCGCTGCCGGGGTAGATCTGGTCAAACTCCTGCTGTTCCACCGCGTGTATCTGCCCTTCGCGGGTGAACAGAATGGCGCGGGAACTGGTGGTGCCCTGATCGATAGCCAGCAGATACTGTGTCATGGGCGGTCATGCTCCTTGTTATTGTTGACCGGGTCTGATGTCAGCGGTGGTCCTGGAAAAACAGGGTGGCGCCCTGCTCCGGCTCCGACGCCCCCTGTCGGAACCAGGCGAACAACTCCCGACCCAGTCCGGCCTGATGGGCAGATGGGTCGGCGACGGCAGGTTCCCGGGCGGTAAATTCCTCGGGCGTTACATCGACGGCTAGTTTGCCCTCTATCGCATCCACCCGGATAATATCACCATCCTGCACCCGGGCCAGCGCTCCGCCCCGGGCGGCTTCAGGGTAGACGTGAATTGCCGCCGGTACTTTGCCACTGGCGCCGGACATACGGCCATCCGTCACCAAGGCCACCTGGAAACCCCGGTCCTGCAGGCTGCCCAGGTAAGGCGTCAACTTGTGCAGTTCGGGCATGCCATTGGCAGCCGGTCCCTGAAAACGGACGACAGCGACAAAGTCGGTTTCCAGCTCACCCCGGTCAAAGGCCTCGGCAAGCTGGACCTGATCGTCGAACACCCGGGCCGGCGCCTCCACCACCCGGTGCTGGGGCGCGACGGCGGAAGTCTTGATAATCCCCCGGCCCAGATTTCCCTGGACAACCGTAAGCCCGCCTTCCGGGTCAAAGGGATCGGCGACCG
>CAZHAY010000052.1:0-15980 GCA_964530545.1 uncultured Marinobacter sp. | reverse complement strand
GACAGCTCCGCGTAATCGTTCCAGTCGATCAGAATACCCGCCGCCCGGGCAATGGCTACCCAGTGCAGAGTGTGATTCGTGGAGCCACCGGTGGCCAGCAACGCCACCAGTGCATTAACAATGCTCTTTTCGCTGACCATATGGGCCAGTCCCCGGTCGCCGCCATTTGGCCTCGACAGGCGAATTACCTGCTCCGTCGCTGCCCGGGTCAGCGCGTCTCGCAAGGGTGTGCCCGGGTTGATAAACGCCGCCCCGGGCAGATGCAGCCCCATCACTTCCACGAGCAGCTGGTTGCTGTTCGCGGTGCCGTAGAAGGTACAGGTACCGGGACTGTGGTAGGACTGGCTTTCGGCCTCCAGCAGCTCCTCCTCCCCAACCTTGCCTTCGGCGTGGAGCTGGCGTATCCGCTGCTTCTCCTTATTGGGCAGGCCCGACGGCATGGGACCGGCGGGCACCAGTACCGCCGGCAGATAGCCAAAGCTGAGGGCCCCAATCAGCAGTCCGGGAACAATCTTGTCGCAGATACCCAGCAATAATGTGGCGTCGAACATGTTGTGGCTGAGGGCTACCGCCGTGCTCATGGCAATCACGTCCCGGGACACCAGGCTGAGTTCCATGCCGGGCTGCCCCTGGGTAACCCCATCACACATGGCCGGGGTGCCGCCAGCAAACTGGGCGACAGACCCCATTCCGTGAGCCGCCTCCCGGATCACGTCGGGGAACCCGGCATAGGGCTGGTGGGCCGACAGCATATCGTTGTAAGCGGACACGATGGCCACATTGGCCTGGTTCATCAGCCTGAGGGTCTGCTTGTCTCCGGGCTGGCAGGCAGCGAAGCCATGGGCCAGATTACTGCACGAGAGCCCTCCCCGGTGCGGTGACTGCCGGCTCAGCGCCTCCATGCGTGCAAGGTAGTCCTGCCGGCAGGTTTCGCTGCGCCGGATTATCCGATCAGTGACACGCATTACCGTCGGGTTCATGGCCGCTCTCCTTCATCATTCTGTTACACTCAGACAGTACCATGACACATCAACCTGCCATATGCCCTATCGCCAGGCCCTGTATAGCAACCGTCATCGCCGGCCCTCATAACGTGTCGGACATGCGTCATAACATCCAAAAAAAGGACCCGGAACTCCATGCCAGAACAACTGCGGCGTACCAAGATTGTAGCAACTCTAGGCCCCGCGACGGACGCGCCCGATACCCTTGAACGCATTATCACTGCCGGCGTTGACGTCACCCGCCTCAACTTCTCCCATGGCAACGCCGCAGAGCATGGGCAACGGGCCCGCCGGGTCCGGGAAGCTGCCCAACGCGCCGGTCGCTTCGTCGCTGTTCTGGCGGATCTGCAAGGCCCGAAACTACGCATCGCCCGATTCCGGGACAACAAGGTAACCCTGAGGTCCGGCCAGACCTTTATCCTCGACGCTACCATGGACAAGGAAGCCGGTGACGATCAGGCCGTTGGCATCGACTATGAGCAACTGATCCGCGATGTGGTGCCCGGTGATATTCTGGTACTGGACGACGGCCGCATCGAGATGGAAGTCGACCAGGTGGGCGAACACAGCATCACCTCCACGGTTCTGATCGGCGGCCCGCTTTCCAACAACAAGGGCCTTAACAAGCGCGGTGGTGGTCTTTCCGCCGATGCCCTCACGGCCAAGGATCGGGAAGATATAGTGACCGCCGCACAACTGGAGGCAGATTACGTGGCGGTGTCCTTTGTCCGGACCGCCGAGGATATGCACACTGCCCGCCAATTATTGCGCGACGCCGGCTCCCAGGCCGGACTGGTGGCCAAGATTGAGCGCGCCGAGCTGGCCCATGACACCGATGCGCTGGACGCCGTCATTCTGGCATCAGACGCGGTAATGGTCGCCCGGGGCGATCTGGCCGTGGAGATCGGCGATGCCGAGCTGGTCGCCGTACAGAAGCATATAATCGGTCGCGCCCGGGCCCTGAATCGGGTCGTCATCACTGCCACCCAGATGATGGAGTCCATGATCGAGAACCCCATGCCCACCCGGGCAGAGGTTTCCGATGTGGCCAATGCGGTGATGGACTACACCGACGCAGTAATGCTCTCCGCCGAGACCGCCGTGGGGGATTACCCGGTGCAGGCGGTTGAGGCCATGGACCGGATCTGCAAAGGCGCCGAGCGCCACCCGTCCATGCACCAGTCCGGTCACCGCATGCATGAAAAGATGGAGCGCGTAGACGAAGCCGTCGCCCTGTCCGCCATGTACGCGGCCAATCACCTGAAAGGGGTCACTGCGATCATCTGCCTGACCGAAACCGGCGCCACGCCTCTGCTGATGTCACGGATCAAATCCGGGATCCCCATTTTCGCGTTCTCCCGTCACTTCACCACTCAGCACCGTGTGACCCTCTACCGGGGTGTGCAGACGGTTCCGTTCGACTCTGGCGAAGTATCCCCCGCGCAAACCAATGCCCTTGCAGTGCGGGAACTGGAAGACCGGGGCATCGTTCAGTCCGGTGATCTGGTGGTCGTCACGAAAGGCGACTATGTGAACGCTCAGGGCGGCACGAACGCCATGAAGATCCTTCGGGTTGGTGCAGACATCCGGTAACCCCCCGGGGGGCGTCAGTCGGCCCGCAGAGCCAACGCCTCCCGCACCAGGCGGGTGACCGCTGCCCAGTCGCCGGCGTCGATGAGGGACGCCGGCGTTAACCAGGTGCCGCCGACGGCCCGCACATTGACCAGTGACAGATAATCCTGGGCATTATCGGGATTAATCCCCCCGGTCGGACAGAACACAACGTCCGGGAAAGGGCCAAGGAATGCCTCGAGAGCGGCCCGGCCACCGTAAACCTCGGCCGGGAAAAACTTGAAAGCGCGATAGCCATGCTCATAGCCGAGCAGCAGCTCCGTAGGAGTCGCGATGCCCGGAATCAGGGGCGCGTCTGCCGTCAGCCCGTAATTAAGCAGGCGGGATGTGATTCCAGGACTAACGACAAACCCGGCACCCGCGTCCTCCGCCTGACGATAACCCTCCGGGCTGGTGACGGTTCCGGCGCCGACCAATACATCGTCCGGCAGTCGCTCCCGCAGTATTTCAATGGCGGGAAGCGCCTGGGGCGTCCGTAAGGTAACTTCCAGCACACGGATACCCGCTTCCATCAGCGCATCCGCCAGGGGTGCAGCGTCCACTTCCCGGTGCAGCGTTACGACCGGAATAACCGGTCCTGCGTCAAAAACCGCCGTAATCCGCGCCCGCTGCTGATCAGATAGCATCGACATTTATCTTGCCCTCCTGTCCCTTCAGGGACACCAGAAAACCTCCAGCGGCTGCTGGAAAAAAGCACGGATGGGCGCCTCATGAACCGCCAGTGGCTGTTCCAGTGCCCGACCCAGCGCCTCACGCTTGCTGTCTCCCCGGATAAGCAGAATGGTCAGCGACGCGCCTTTCAAAGCGGCCGCTGACAGGGTAATCCGGGGTGTATTCTGGGACGCTGGCGTAGCCGCGACCACCAATGGCGCCTGACTGACTAACCCTTCATCAAGCTCCGGCGCATCCGGAAACAGTGAGGCGGTGTGACCATCCTCGCCCAGGCCGAGCACCACTACCGTTGCCGGCCAGGCGAGCTTCGCCAGGCGCGTACTGGCTTCGCCGGCGGCGCTCTGCAGATCTTCGCCACGCTCAGCCAGCAGCTCGTGGAAATCTGCATCGGCAGCCGGACCCTGCAGCAGCACCTCTCTTACCATTCCACTGTTCCGGTCCGGGTGATCCGGTTTCACCCAGCGCTCGTCCGTCAATGTGACACTGATCCGCGGCCAGTCCAGGGGAATCTCCGCCAGCCGTGCCAGAAACGGCTTCGGTGTGTTGCCTCCGGCCACGACTAACAGTGCTTTGCCTTTGTCCGTCAGCGCCAGACGCAGCTGATCCGCAACCCGGTTCGCCAGAGTCTGAGCGAGCGCGTCCGGGTGCTCTTCTCCAGTCCACTGAACCGATACCCCGTGCGGGTTTTCAGGCATCGTCATACCAGCTCCGTCCGTCCTGAGTGATCATTGCAATGGACGCCACCGGGCCCCAAGTTCCGGCGGCATACCGTTTGGGATGAGCAGCACATTCCTCGCAATTGGCCAGCAGCTGATCTACCCAGCGCCATGCATACTCCACTTCATCCCGCCGCACAAACAGATACTGGTTCCCCTTGATCACTTCCAGCAACAGGCGTTCGTAGGCATCCGGGATTCGCTCGTTTTCGAACGCCTCCGCAAAGGTCAGTTCCAGCGGCCCCGGACGCAGCCGCATGCCCCGGCTCAGCCCCTGATCCTTGGTCAGGATCTGCAGGGCCATGCCCTCGTCCGGTTGCAGACGGATGATCAGTTTGTTGTTTGCCAGATGCTCCTGGTCCGGATCAAAAATGTAATGGGGCGCTGGCTTGAAATGAACGATAATTTCGGACCGCTTCTCAGGCAGACGCTTGCCGGTGCGGATGTAGAAAGGCACACCGGCCCAGCGCCAGTTGCTGATCTCCACCTTCAGGGCAATAAAGGTTTCCGTATTGCTGGGACCCTCCGCATCTTCTTCCTCAAGATAGCCGGGCACCGGGACGCCTTCTGCCGTGCCACCGGTGTACTGCCCCCGTACCAGATGGGTGCTGATTCTTTGCCGTGTGAGCGGCAGCAGAGCCTTGAGAACCTTGACTTTCTCATCACGGATACTGTCCGGTGACAGGTCAGATGGCGGGTCCATGGCCAGCAGACAGAGCAGTTGCAGCACATGGCTCTGAATCATGTCCCGCAGTTGTCCCGCGCTGTTGAAGTAGGCCCAGCGGCCTTCCACGCCCACGCTCTCCGCAACGGTGATTTCCACATGGGATATATGATTCTGGTCCCACTGGGACGCAAACAGGTTATTGGCAAAACGCAGGGCGATCAGATTCTGGACCGTTTCCTTACCCAGATAATGATCAATCCGGTAGATATGCTCTTCCCGGAAGACCGTGGCAAGCTGGTCATTCAACTCCCGTGACGACGCCAGGTCCTGGCCAATGGGCTTTTCCACTACCACCCGGGTACGGTCGTCGCAGCAACCGGCGTCTGACAGGTGCCGGGTGATTGGGCCGTACAGCCCCGGCGGCGTCGCGTAGTAGAAAATCCATGGGTTGCCGGTGCTGTTGTGGTGGCGCCATTCACTGATCCGCCGATACTCATCCCCATTAGAGAAGTCCAGCTGCAGATAGGCCACCCGGGCCAGGAATGACTCCAGCTGACCGTCTTCCAGGTGGTCAGTATGCGCTGCCAGGGACTGCCCGATCTGGCGGCGGGCTTCAGTCCCATTGAGGTCTCTCCGGGCCAGAGCGAGTATGCGCGCTTCCTCCGCCAGCAGTCCCGCACGGTGTAATTGATAGAGGGCCGGAAACAGTTTCTTGGACGCGAGGTCTCCCATGGCCCCGAACAGGACCAGATCACAGGCCGGACTCTCCATCAAGGCTTCTCCATAAACAAGGACATGCGTGATGCAACCGTTATCCCAGCATGGCAATACCCGGCCATAATTGCCAGCGAATCAGGCCTGCGCCGACTGCCTCATTTAATGGTTGCCCAAAGAAAAAGCCTGCGCCGGATATTCCGGGGCAGGCTCTAGCCAGACGGACGTTACGTTGGCTCAGGGACGGACGACTTCGGCCTTTTCCCGCAGGGTTCTGACGTAGGCGTCATACTCCTGTTGCCCGTTCATCTGAGCAAGGAACTGGGTCATACCACGAACGTCGTCACTTTCCGGATCGACGTCTCCGTCGGTCACGTCCGAAAGCGCAATAATGACCAGATCGGTACCTGCTGCCACCGAATCATAGGCGTTATGGTCTTCCTCGGGCGTTGGCATCGAGAACACCCGTGCCTGCACGACCGGGGGAACCTGTGCCTCGCTGCGTACCACGCCCGTGTGTTTTGTCCAGTTTTCGCCCTCCGGGCTCATCCCGCCATCGCGAAGCTTCTGCAGCAGCTCGTCCGCCCGCTCCTGCAGTAGTGCCAGCGTCTGCTCCCGCTCAAGACGGTCACGTACCTGGGTCGCAACCTCGTCCAGGGGCTGGGGCGCTTCCGGATGGTGAGCCCGCACCCGCGCGACCACGGCAGTGTTGCGGTTGACGTCAATCAGTTCGGTGTTGAAGCCATCCTCCATCACGTCCGCTGAGAACAACTGGCGAACCAGTCCGGCATGATCAAACGGCGTCTGGTTGCCGTCACGAGTCACGCCATCCTTCTGTCTGACCTCAAGACCGAATTTTTCAGCGGGTTCTGCCAGGCTTTCTGATGAAAACGCCATGTCGGCCAGCTCCGTACGCATACGGGCGAACTCATCGCCGGCACGGGCCCGGGCCAGCTCCTGGCGGATGTCGTCGGCCATAAGCTCAAAAGCCGGAGGCTCGGACGTCCGGGTGCCCAACAACTTGATAAAGTGCGTACCGTACTCGGTTTCCACCGGATCGGAGACTTCACCCTCATCCAGCGCCAGCATGGTCTCATCGTAGGCTCCACCCAGGGCGCCTTCACGTAAATAGCCAAGGTCACCACCCTGACCGGCGGACAGCGGGTCATTGGAAAACTCCCGGGCCAGATCGCCGAAATCCGCACCCTCTGCCAGACGCTGACGAATGGTTTCAATACGCTGGTCAGCATCTTCCCCGTCTTCGATCAGGATATGAGCTGTATGCCATTCCTCAAAATGCTGATCGGCTATCAGCTCATCGTATCGTTTGCGAACATCCTCCTCAGGAACCTCGATGCCTGCGGCGACCTTATCCAGTGAGAGCTCCACCCAGGAAACATCCACGGTTTCAGGCCGTGTAAACAAAGCCTGATTGTCGTTATACCACTGTTCTACGTCAGCTTCGGTCACCTCCACCTGATCCGCCACTGAGGCGGCCGCCAGCGTCAGAGTGGCAAAATCCCGGGTCTGAGCCTGTAGCGCTAACAGTTGACGAGCAGCCTCCGCAGGAGCCAGACCACTGCGGATGACAGCAGTACGAATCTGGTTTCCGATGTACTCACGCTTGAGCAGTTGCCGGTACTCCCCGATACCCATGCCAAGATTGCGAACCTGCGAGGCAAACACCTGCTGATTGAACTGGCCATTCACCTGAAACTGCGGAAGGCTGACAATCAGCTGGTCGACGCCCTCATCCGTCAGCTCCAGCCCCTGACTTGCGGCATCCTGCGCCAGAACCTCGGCCTGAATCATATGCTCGAGCACTTGCCGGCGAATCTGATCTTCATCAAGCAACGTCGGATCCGGGTTATCCATCTGGCTGAGCTGCCGCTGGGTAGTGATCTGCACCGTACGCAGGAATTCCCGCTCGGTAATATCCTCACCGTTGACCGTAGCCACTTCCGGTTCACCCCGGAAGCCTCCGACAATGGCATCCATACCCCAGATCGACAGGGAAACGATCAGTACCGCAATGATGATCTTCGCGATGGTACCCTGGGCATTGTTCCGAATATCTTGAAGCATGTTCCTCCCGGATCGCTCATCCCTGGTGCCGTTCCTGTGGCACCTGGCTCAGCGTCAGGCCTCGTTTAAAGTTGCGCGGGAAACAGCCCGTGCCCAGCCCGGAAACGCGGGGCCGATTGCACAATGACTGAACGTAAAAAGGCGCACCCGGAAGGGAATGCGCCTTGAATTCGAGCAGGGCGACACGAAAGAGCTGATACCAGTGCCGCCTGCCGAAGGAGTCCGTTACTTAACGGCGTCCTTCAGAGCCTTACCTGCCTTGAACCCCGGCACTTTGGATGCGGGGATCTTGATCTCGGCACCTGTCTGCGGGTTACGACCAGTACGGGCTGCACGCTCCTTGACAGAGAATGTACCGAAGCCGATCAGGGTAACCTGATCGCCTTTCTGGAGAGCGCCGGTAATGGAATTGGTCATCGCATCCAGAGCGCGTCCTGCGGCGGCCTTGGAAATATCGGCGGACTCTGCAATTGCATCGATAAGTTCGGACTTGTTCACACTAAACCCCTTCGATTTCAGGTTGGAGAAGATCTCGGTCTGTTTATTTTTTTCTTGGACGTTTCCGACTATCGCATAAGCAGTCGGAGAATTCCATTGTGCACTTTTGTTATTCCCTGCGGCTGTTAACCGGTCCACGGAATAGATGTTGATCGCTCGGGAGCCCTTGGTACTGGCTGCTTCACGGCGAAACAGTTATACCAACGGGCTCTCTGGCATGTCAACAAAGCACTCAGCTTTTAATGTGTATTGATTCGCTCTCCGGCATCGGCGTCATCGTCCCTTTTTACGCTGGCCTGCCCCTTGGCCGGGGCGGTTTCTGTCAGGGGTTCTGGTGTGTACTCAAGAGCGACATCAAGAACCTCGTCGATCCATTTCACCGGTCGAATCTCCAGGGATTCCTTGATATTGTCAGGTATCTCCTTGAGATCCCGAACGTTTTCGTCAGGAATTATCACCGTTTTAATACCGCCTCGGTGGGCAGCCAGCAGCTTCTCCTTGAGGCCGCCGATGGCCAGAACCCGGCCCCGCAAGGTGATCTCACCGGTCATGGCTACCTCAGCCCGAACCGGAATTCCGGTCAGGGACGAGACCAGCGCGGTGCACATTCCAATGCCGGCGCTAGGGCCATCCTTGGGTGTGGCGCCCTCGGGTACGTGAACATGAAGATCCTGTTTTTCGTGAAAGTCGTCACGAATTCCGAGACCCGGGGCACGACTGCGAACCACTGTCAGGGCCGCCTGGATGGATTCCTGCATGACATCCCCCAGGGAGCCGGTTTTCACAACACGACCTTTGCCCGAGGTTACGGCAGTTTCAATCGTCAGCAGTTCGCCCCCTACGGACGTCCACGCCAGCCCGGTTACGGAGCCCACCTGGTTGGTTTCCTCCGCCAGGCCGTAGTTGAACTTGCGAACGCCGGAGTAATCTTCCAGCCGGTCCGGCGTCAGATCAAGGTGCGCCTTCTCACGCTTCTCGACGTGCTCGCGCACCACCTTGCGGCAGATCTTGGCCAGTTCGCGCTCCAGCCCACGTACCCCCGCCTCACGGGTGTAGTAGCGGATCAGGTCGCGCAGGGTCTGCTCCGGGATAACCAGCTCATCTTTTTTCAGACCATTGGCCTTGAGCTGCTTGGGCAGCAGGTATCGAAGGGCAATATTGACCTTCTCATCTTCCGTGTAACCGGGAATACGGATGATCTCCATCCGGTCCAGGAGCGCGGGCGGAATATTCATGGAGTTGGAAGTACAGACGAACATGACGTCTGACAGGTCGTAGTCCACCTCCAGATAATGGTCGTTAAAGGTATGGTTCTGCTCAGGGTCGAGTACTTCGAGCAAGGCCGATGCCGGGTCACCCCGGTGATCCATTCCCATTTTGTCGATTTCATCGAACAGGAACAGCGGGTTCTTGACCTGAACCTTGGCAAGCTTCTGCAGCAGCTTGCCCGGCAAGGCGCCGATATACGTCTTGCGGTGGCCTCGGATTTCCGCCTCATCCCGCACGCCACCCAAAGCCATACGGGTGTACTTTCGGTTGGTCGCCCGGGCGATGGACTGCCCAAGGGAGGTCTTACCTACCCCGGGTGGCCCTACCAGACACAACACCGGACCTTTCACCTTTTTCACACGGCTCTGCACCGCCAGGTATTCAAGAATCCGGGTTTTAACCTCGTCCAGACCGTAGTGGTCCGCATCGAGAATCTCCCTCGCCTTCTCAATATCGTGACGAACCCGGCTACGTTTCTTCCAGGGTATCGACAGCATCCAGTCGATATAACCGCGCACGACCGTCGCTTCGGCAGACATGGGAGACATCATCTTAAGCTTGTTGAGCTCAGTCTCGGTTTTCTTGCGCGCCTCGGCTGGCAACCCGGCCTGTTCAATTTTCTGTTCCAGCTCGTCAAAGTCACCGCCGCCCTCGCCCAACGAACCCATCTCCTTCTGGATGGCCTTCATCTGCTCGTTGAGATAGTACTCACGCTGGCTTTTTTCCATCTGCTTCTTGACGCGACCGCGAATCCGCTTTTCCACTTCGATCAGGTCAATTTCGCTGTCCAGACGGCCCAGCAGCAACTCCACACGATGGCGAATGTCCAGCGCTTCCAGCAGTTCCTGCTTTTCCGGAACCTTGAGCTCGAGGTGAGCCGCCATGGTATCTGCCAGACGCTCAACCTCATGGATGCCCTGCAACGCACTGGACACTTCCGACGGTACCTTACGGGACATTTTGACGTACTTCTCAAACTCTTCCGTCAGCGTGCGCACCACCACATCTTCTTCCCGCTCAGGCAGCGGCTCAGACTCGAGCACACTACCTCTGGCCGTCAGGTATTCACCGTCAATAACATTATCGAGGCTGGCCCGGGCGTTACCCTCAACCAGAACCTTTACAGTGCCATCTGGCAGCCGCAACATCTGCAGCACGGTGGCGAGCGTGCCCACATCGAAGATATCGGACGGACCCGGATCATCGGTGCCCGCGTCTTTCTGGGATACCAGCAGAATTTCCTTGCTACCCTCCATGGCCGCTTCCAGGGCCTGGATAGACTTTTCACGCCCCACGAACAGCGGAACCACCATGTGGGGGAAAACAACCACGTCCCGAAGGGGAAGCATCGGATATTCGGTACGGGTTTCTGGAGTCGGGGTCATAAGGAATCCTCTGACGACGTTTCTTTCAGCATACCATCGAACATTGGGTTTTTTTGCTGGATTGCAATGATTTTACAGAGTGGATGGGCTCTGGAGTGCATTCTATGGGGTGACGATCACAGAAAGGGATTAACAGGCGAAAAAAAAGGGCGTCGCCGCCCTTTTTCCCGCGCCCGGCGGAACCCGGGCATGGTCAGTCTTCAGGTACCGCCTTCGCATGATCGCTACTGGCGTAGATCTTGAAGGGCTCGGAGTCACCACTGATCACGCTTCCGTCGATGACCACCTTGGTAACATCGGGCTCAGATGGGATCTGGTACATGGTATCCAGCAGGGTCGCTTCCATAATCGACCGCAACCCACGGGCACCGGTTTTCCGCTCCATGGCCCGGCGAGCCACCGCACGCAGAGCGTCGTCACGGAAGTCCAGCTCGACCCCTTCCATATCAAACAGCTTCTGATACTGCTTGGTCAGGGCGTTCTTGGGCTCCGTCAGGATCTGAACAAGCGCTTCCTCATCCAGCTCTGTCAGGGTTGCCACCACCGGCAGACGACCGACAAATTCCGGAATCAGGCCGTACTTCACTAGATCTTCGGTTTCAACATTACGGATGATGTCACCGGTATTACGGGAATCATCCTGGCTGGCCACCGTCGCGGAGAAGCCGATACTGTTCTTTTCGGTACGCTCCCGGATTACTTTATCCAGGCCAGCAAACGCGCCGCCGCAGATAAACAGCATATTGCTGGTATCCACCTGCAGGAACTCCTGCTGCGGATGCTTGCGCCCGCCCTGGGGCGGAACCGAGGCAACTGTGCCCTCGATCAGCTTCAGCAGGGCCTGCTGGACACCTTCACCGGAAACGTCACGGGTGATCGACGGATTGTCCGACTTACGGGAAATCTTGTCGATTTCATCAATATAGACGATGCCTCTCTGGGCCTTGTCGACGTCGTAATCACACTTCTGGAGCAGCTTCTGGATGATGTTCTCAACATCTTCACCTACGTAGCCTGCTTCGGTCAGCGTGGTCGCATCCGCGATCGTGAACGGCACATTGAGCATGCGGGCAAGGGTTTCAGCCAGCAGCGTTTTACCGCTGCCAGTGGGGCCTATCAGCAGAATGTTACTCTTGCCGAGCTCCACATCGCCCTTGCCCTCTCCATAGCGCAGACGCTTGTAGTGATTGTAAACCGCAACCGACAGCACGACTTTCGCGCGGTCCTGCCCAATCACATACTCATTAAGGGTGTTGCGGATTTCCAGGGGTGTTGGCAGGCGGTCACTGGCCTCTTCCTGTGTACTTTCCTGGATTTCCTCCCGGATAATATCGTTGCACAGGTCAACACACTCGTCGCAGATGAATACCGAGGGCCCTGCAATGAGCTTACGGACTTCATGCTGGCTTTTTCCGCAAAACGAGCAGTACAGCAACTTGCCGCTATCGTCGCTCCTGCCGTTTCTTTCGTCTGCCATTGAATTACCTCTGGTCTGTTTTTCGGTGCCAATGTGTGGCGTGGTATGCACCGTTACCGCCTGTAAGTCCTGCTAGAGTACGCAGCCACACACCGAGTCGACTACCGTCAGTATTATTTATTCACCACTCGCTTATCAAGTACGGTATCGATAAGCCCGTACTCTTTCGCCTGATGGGGATCCATGAAGTTATCCCGATCAGTATCTCTGGCGATGGTTTCCAGATCCTGTCCGGTGTGTTCGGCCAGGATGCGATTCAGGGTATCCCGGATCTTGAGGATTTCCCGGGTATGGATCTCGATATCCGTCGCCTGGCCCTGATAGCCACCCAGCGGCTGATGGATCATGACCCGTGAGTTTGGCAGGCACGCACGCTTGCCCTTGGCGCCCCCCGCCAGCAGAAACGCGCCCATGCTGGCCGCCTGGCCGACACAAAGGGTCGCAACGTCCGGCTTGATAAACTGCATGGTGTCATAAATAGACATGCCGGCGCTGACCGAACCACCTGGGCTATTGATATACAGATGAATATCCTTGTCCGGATTCTCCGATTCCAGAAACAGCAGCTGCGCGACGATCAGGTTGGCCATATGGTCTTCCACCGGGCCTACCAGAAAGACGACCCGCTCCTTGAGGAGGCGTGAAAAAATATCGAAGGACCGCTCGCCACGAGAGGTCTGCTCGATAACCATCGGAATCAACGCTGCGTTGGCGTCCATGGCGGAACCATTAAACGGGTTCTGGGACATAAGTGCCTGCACTCCTTATGGAACTTTCGGATTATCGGACTCGGATTGCCAGGTTCCGGGCAAAAAAACCAGACCAGAGGACAGTTCAGCAATTAACCTTGCTGAACGCGCGTGCCCTCCAGCTACGCGCCCCGGGCCGTTTGCCCGGGGCGCGTGAGTGGCTTTAGCCCTGCTGCTGGGCCGCCTTGATGACGTCGTCGTAGCTGGCCTTCTTTTCCTTCACTTTGGCCTGATCCAGAACAAAGTCAACCACCGTATCTTCCAGTACCACAGACTCGATCTGGGCCCTTTGCCCCGGATCGCTGGTGAAGTGGGCCACCACCTCTTCCGGCTGCTCGTAAGTGGAGGCGATCTCACGGATCTTCTCATCCACTTTTTCGTCCTCCGCTTTCAGGTCGTTGGCCTTGACGATTTCCTGGAACAGCAGGCCGGTCTTAACGCGCCGAGTGGCCTGATCCTGGAAGATTTCCTTGGGCAGCTGCTGCGGGTCCATCTGACCACCGAAGCGCTGAACCGCATCGTTACGCAGACGATCGATCTCCTGATCAATCAGCGCCTGCGGCAGATCGATATCATTGATTTCCAACAGCCCGTTCACGACATCGTTCTTTACTTTGGCCGACATGGCCTGACGAAGTTCCCGTTCCATGTTCTTCTTTACTTCTTCACGGAAGGCTTCTTCTGAGTCAGCCTCGATACCAAAGCGCTGGAAGAACTCCTCGTTCAGTTCCGGCAGCTGAGGCTCTTCCACCTTCTTGACGCTGATCTCGAACTTCGCGGGCTTACCTTTCAGGTCTTCGCTGTGGTAGTCCTCGGGGAAAGTGACCTCGATTTCAACATCTTCACCGGCTTTGGCACCGACGATACCCTTCTCAAAGCCGGGAATCATCTGACCGGAACCCAGTTCCAGACGGTGATCCTGGGCCTCACCGCCCTCGAAAGCCTCACCATCGATGTAGCCTTTGAAGTCAATGGTGACGGTGTCCTTGTTCTTGGACTTGCGTTTGACTTCCTTCATGGTGGCCTGCTGGCGACGCAGGTTATCGATCATCTTGTCGATATCCTTGTCGTTCACCTCAGCAACCACCTTTTCAACTTCAATTTTGCTCAGATCACCCAGCTCGATTTCCGGCAGAACCTCAAAGATGGCAATAAACTCAAGATCCTTGCCTTCTTCCATGGTCTTCGGCTCGAAACGGGGCCAGCCGGCCGGGGACACATCGCTCTCTTCCAGTGCCTTGACGTAGCTGTCACGCATGACTTCGCCAACCACTTCCTGGCGAACGCTGTCACCGAAACGACGCTTGACCACCTTGTAAGGCACCTTGCCTGGACGGAAGCCATTCAGGCGAACAGTGCGCGCGGTTTCCTGAAGACGTTTCTCAACCGCTTTGTCAATCTCCTGGGCGGGCACACCGATCGTCATTCGACGTTCGATGTTAGACGTCGTTTCAACAGACACTTGCATGGAAGTTCCTCAAATTACCGAATCAATTAAAGTGGATTTGCGCTTGGTTAAAAGGCGCATTCTATCACGGAACAAACAATGGAGAGAATCATCTGAAGCGCAGGAAATCACGCATAAACTGGCTGGAAAGGGATTTTGTGACCCGAGTGCAAAACATGGAGGCTGCGCCGGCGTAACCGGGCTGGATGGTGCGAGAGGAGAGACTTGAACTCTCACAGGTTGCCCCACTGGAACCTAAATCCAGCGCGTCTACCAATTCCGCCACTCTCGCAGTTGATGCGATCGCGCTCTGCATTGTCCGACCCGACCGTGGGATTCTGGGGAACGGACGGAATGAACGAGAGAACAGATCCTGACAAAGAAGAAATGGGGTGGACGAAGGGGTTCGAACCCTCGACCGCAGGAGTCACAATCCTGAGCTCTACCAACTGAGCTACGTCCACCATAATCATTTCAGACACTGCTTTCGGCTGGTGCCGACGGCAGTCACTTTACTAATGCGATGTCGGGCCAACCTTTGTTCAGTCTGCCCGAACCGCGGTATTGGCGCGCCCGGCAGGACTCGAACCTGCGACCCACGGCTTAGAAGGCCGTTGCTCTATCCAGCTGAGCTACGGGCGCTTGACCGTTCGCCCACCTGAACATCCAGCATGGGAAATGGTCGGGGTAGAGAGATTCGAACTCCCGACATCCTGCTCCCAAAGCAGGCGCGCTACCAGACTGCGCTATACCCCGTAACCTGAACAACTACTGCGTTAGCAAAGTTGGCGCGCATATTACCGGCGGAAACCGGTGCCGTCAACTCACATCTTGGCTTTTCCCCGAACCCACCCGTATCAAGCGCTGATAAAAGGTGCAGCAATTGGCGGCGCAGCGGTTCCATGCGAGAATGGCCGCCTCATTTTCACCAGACAGATATTTATCAATGACCGCAGAACTCATTAATGGAAAAGAGATCGCCGCGGGCATCCGTCAGCAAGTCGCTGCCGGAGTCGACGCCCGGCACCAGCAAGGCCTGCGCGCTCCCGGGCTGGCGGTGGTACTGGTCGGCAACGACCCCGCATCGGAGGTCTACGTCGGCAACAAGCGCAAGGCGTGCGAGGATGCAGGGATCCACTCCCTGTCCTATGACCTGCCTGCGGATACCACGCAGGAGGCCCTGGAGGCCCTGGTTGACGAGCTAAACGACAACCCGGCAGTAGACGGCATCCTCGTACAGCTGCCACTCCCAGCCCATCTGGACGCAGACCCCATCCTGTTACGCATCCGCCCCGACAAGGATGTGGATGGTTTTCACCCTTTTAACATCGGCCGCCTGGTCCAGCGCAAACCCGCCCTGCGGCCATGCACGCCACGGGGAATTATCACCCTGCTCGATCATATCGGCACGCCTTACAAAGGACAGCATGCCGTAATCATCGGTGCATCCAATATCGTAGGCCGCCCCATGTCCATGGAGCTACTGCTCAAGGGTGCGACGACGACGGTCGCCCATCGTTTTACAGGCAATCTGGACAAGTTCGTCAGTGAGGCGGATATCGTTATTGCCGCAGTCGGTAAACCCGGTCTGATCAAGGGCGAATGGATCAAGCCTGGCGCGACGGTTATCGACGTGGGAATCAACCGGATGGAAGACGGCAAACT
>CAZHAY010000051.1:16339-19123 GCA_964530545.1 uncultured Marinobacter sp. | reverse complement strand
AACCTGCGACCCTCGCCTTGTAAGGGCGATGCTCTCCCAGCTGAGCTAACCACCCACTTCCGGGCTACCTGGCCAATGATACGGGCGCATTGCCGTGTTCATCAACCAAGTGAGACGCGCATTTTAAGTATTTCTGAGGCCGTGTCAAATGTTTCAGAGAAAATTCCGGCTTTTTTCAGTGTCCCGCTGGAAACCGGTTATTTTCCCATCAATTCCGTGATTTAGAACGTTCTCCTATTGTGCTCTTAACTGATCCACCTGCTGCTGCAAACGAATCAGACGGGAATTCAACTGGGCCCGGGACGCATCGACAGATTTCAGCGTCTCCTCGGCCTGATCCAGCCGGCCGCGGACGGCGGATAACTGCGGGCTGAGGTCGGACGCCTGACCGCTTGCGGTTTCAAGAGACTGCAGCCGACTCTCCAGCCCTTCAATGGTCAAGGTTTGCTCCTGGCGGAAACGGGTCAGTTGCTGGTCGACCCTGTTATCAATCCCCTCCATAGCACCAGCCAGCCCGCTCACCTGCTCATCCAGTTCACCGATGCGGGGTTCAAGCGTCTCGACGCCGCTGGCCAATGACTGCTGTTGCTGCTCCAGCTCACTGGTACGGCTGGCGGTGTTTTCCAGCTCGCCTCCGAGACTGATCAGGCTTTCTTTGGTCGCGGTCAGCTCGGTAACCAGTGTCTCAAGTTGACCGGTTAACGCCTGCTGTTCTTTCGACAGCGCTTCAATCTGCGGCCGGTTCTTCTCGTTGGCCAGCACCCAGAGCTTGCGGATCTCGCTGTTAACCGTTTTCAGCGTGCCATCAATGCCCGCCAGTCGCTCTTCCATTGACGATCCTGTCTCAGCAAGGCTTTCTCCGGTTTCGGTTAGTTCACCCTCAAACCGGGCAAGGGCCAGTTTGCTCTGGCGAGCCCAGTAGTCGGCCTCTTCCAGCTGACTGGCCATCACCGTCAGCCTCTGCTGCATCTGCCAGCCAAACCAGGCGCCGGCCATTGTTACGACAATAAGAAGCGCCAGCAGTGGCCAGACCGGTCCCTTGGCAGACCCACCGGGTGCCTGCGTCGGGCGTTCAGGCGCAGGAGGTTTTCGGATGTCGCCGGATGGCTCCAGCTTCTTCCTCCCACCGGGCTTGCGGCTCGTCTTGCCAGGTTTGCCGGCCACCGGCTCGCGGCCGCGCAGCTCGTCGTCATCGGGACGAATTGAATCCATAGAGACTCCTGAATCGATTTACTACATGAAGACTCGTCATAATACCGGGTCCGGCACGGGATGGTATGGCCGAAACACCTGGCTGGTACCCCCAGTCGGGGCAAACCCGTCGGATCTGTTTGCATGGCGAGGGGTCAACTCCTAAAATGGCGGGCTTTCCCGTCGACGGGCCGGGTTGATCGGTTTCAACCCCAGGCTGAGCCTGACAGGTTCATTACTGCGCCCGCTGCCGATACCTAATATATCCGGGGATATTACTATGCAACCGCTGGTAGGCATCATCATGGGCTCCACCTCCGACTGGCCCACCATGGAACATGCCGCCCAAATGCTCGACAGACTGGGCGTCAGTTACGAGACCCGGGTCGTTTCCGCCCATCGCACGCCGGACCTTCTGTTCGACTATGCGAAAACGGCCGCAGACCGCGGGCTGAAAGTGGTCATCGCTGGCGCTGGCGGAGCCGCTCACCTGCCCGGCATGGTAGCATCGCAGACATCGCTGCCGGTTCTGGGTGTGCCGGTGCAGTCGAAGGCCCTGAATGGGCTCGACTCCCTGCTCTCCATCGTGCAGATGCCCGCCGGGGTTGCGGTTGGCACGCTGGCCATCGGTAACGCTGGCGCAACCAACGCCGGATTGCTGGCGGCTCAGATCATCGGCTGCTTTGATGACAGGGTACGTAAAGCGGTAGACGATTTCCGACAAAACCAGACGCAAACGGTACTGGATACCCCTGACCCCCGGAATCCGTAACAACCCACCGGCTTTGGCCCGGACCGGCAGGCTACGGGGCGCCAGCCCCGCCGGGTCAGAGCCAGGAGAGAGTGTATGAGAATCGGCGTATTAGGAGCCGGCCAGCTGGGGCGCATGCTTGCGCTGGCGGGCTATCCGTTAGCCAACACCTTTGTTTTCTACGATATGTCGGGCAGCCCAAGCGCCGGTATCGGCGAAGTGGTGATTGACCAGAGCGGCACAAAACCGGATGAGTTCCTCGCCAGGGTCGATGTGGTCACCTACGAATTTGAACATCTGCCCGTTGCCATCGCCGAAACCATGGCCCAAAGCAAACCGGTCCACCCTGCCCCCCGTGCCTTACAGGTGTGCCAGAACCGCGAAGCCGAGAAAACCCTGTTTGGCCGGCTAGGCATACCAACGCCCCAATGGCAGATGGCGGACAGCGCCGAAGCGCTCCGGAAAGTCGCCGAAGAACTGGGCTGTCCGGTCGTCGCCAAGTCCAACACGGAAGGCTACGACGGCAAGGGTCAGGCCGTCTTACGCAGCCCTGAGGACGCGGAGCAGGCCTGGAAGGCCATCGGCCACGACCGGCTGATGGTCGAAAAGTTCGTCGACTTCAGCCGGGAGATATCCCTGATCGCCGTGCGCAGTACCGATGGCGATGTGGCTTTCTACCCCATGGCCGAGAACGTCCACCACGAAGGCATTCTGCGCTACTCCATCGCGCCGGCGCCCCGGCTTGGTCGCGAGTTGGAAGAAGAGGCCGATGGCTATATCCGGGCGCTTCTGAACGAACTTGAGTATGTCGGCGTACTGGCACTGGAGCTGTTCGAGACCGA
>CAZHAY010000051.1:0-16239 GCA_964530545.1 uncultured Marinobacter sp. | reverse complement strand
CAGGGAGAACGACCTCATGGCTTTTGAACTTCCCGCACTTCCTTATGCCAAGAATGCACTGGAACCGCACATCTCCGAAGAGACGCTGGAATACCATTACGGCAAGCACCACAACACCTATGTCACCAAGCTCAACGAGCTGGTAGAAGGTACAGACGACGCCAACAAGTCGCTGGAAGACATCATCAAGAGCTCCAGTGGGCCGCTGTTCAACAACGCCGCTCAGGTCTGGAACCACACTTTCTACTGGCACTGCCTGAGCCCCAACGGT
This sequence comes from uncultured Marinobacter sp., assembly GCA_964530545.1. Classification (GTDB taxonomy): domain Bacteria; phylum Pseudomonadota; class Gammaproteobacteria; order Pseudomonadales; family Oleiphilaceae; genus Marinobacter. Next base: position 15,968 of record CAZHAY010000051.1, on the reverse strand, counting down.
GGTGGCGAGCCTACCGGCGCTGCCAAGGAAGCCATCGAGAAGGCTTTCGGTTCCTTCGATGCCTTCAAGAAAGAGTTTAACGAAAAGGCCGCCGGCAACTTTGGCTCTGGCTGGACCTGGCTGGTGAAGAAGGCTGATGGTTCCGTTGCTATTGCCAACACCAGCAATGCTGAAACTCCGCTGACGGGCGCGGACAAGCCGGTACTGACCGTTGATGTGTGGGAGCACGCCTACTACATCGACTACCGCAATAGCCGTCCGAACTACCTGGAAGCTTTCTGGAATCTGGTTAACTGGGACTTTGTAAACGAAAAACTGGCGTAATATGGCCATTTTCGATCCTAGCGGAGCGCCCGGTTGCGGCGCTCCAGAAGCCCGCACCTAAGCGGGCTTTTTTATTGGAGGCCATCCGGAAACGGTCCCAGCACTCAGCCTTACAAAATGAAACATCTACACCGCTGTTATTCTGAAAGAATGTTAATTCAAATCACGCAAACAACAAGCATTAGTCCATACTGAATCATTAGTGTGCTGCCCGAAAGACCCAGTCACCCGGCATTCGGAATTTGACGGCCATGAAAGACGAATTCCAACTGGAACGACGCCTTAGCTCCCGTATGCTCCGTTGGGTGCTCTCCGCCGCGGTCATTGGCGGCATGCTGCTGAGCATCACGCAGATTATTCTGGATGCCCGTCGGGTCTCGGCGGACGTCGACCGCCATGGCGTAGAAACCATCGAACTGGTACGGGATGCCGCAACCCAGGCCATCTTCAGCCTGGACGACGATCTGGCGAAGCAGGTGGTAGCCGGACTGTTTGGCCAGGATGAGCTTCAGAGTGCAGCTATCCGGCACCCCGGGGGCGACCTCCTGGCGGGCCACCAGCGCCCACTCAGGGAATCTCCCTGGCGCACCATCACCAACTGGATCTTTGGCGAAACCCGTAACTATTCCGTTGACTTGCAGCACGACGGGCTGACCCTTGCGGGCAAACCGATGGTCTACGGCGAGCTGGAGCTGGTCTACGATACCGCACCGGCGGCCCGGGCCTGGGTGGAGCGTTCGGCGCTGACCTTTGTTGTCGGCATCCTGCGGGCAACGATTGTCGGCCTGATCCTGTTTCTGGTGATGTATCGGTTGATGACCAGACCGCTGCAACGGGTCGTCAGCGCACTGTTACAGGTTGACCCGGTGCACCCGGACCGACGGCTGCTACAGCGCCCCCGTGGCCATCAACGGGATGAGCTGGACATTCTGGTAAAAGCCATCAACAAGCTGTTGATTTCCATCGCCGAAAGCCGGCGCAAGCATCAGGATGCGGAAAACCGGGTCAATCGCCTCAGCCGCTACGACCAGCTCACCGGGCTCCCCAGTCGGGAAACCATACTGGCTGCCCTCACCAGCTCCATCGAAGAGTCCCAGCGCAGCCTCGACAAACTTGCGGTTTACTGCTGTGGCATAGACGACTTCAAGTCCATCAACGAACAGCGTGGCTATCAGACCGGCGACCTTATGCTTCGGGTTCTGGCTGAGCGGCTCAATACCAAGACCCGGCTGCACCATTCTCTGGCAGGCCGCCTCAGCGGCGATCAGTTTGTGGTGATCGCCCGTTCGGTAGAAGACCAGTACGAGGCGGCAAAACTGGCAGAATCGCTGCTGGAACTGTTCCGCGAGCCCATCAGCCTGGACGGCGACATCCAGCGGGTCACCGCCACCATCGGTGTGGCCCTCTACCCCAACGATGCCACCGAAGCAGGGCAGCTCCTGCAGCACGCCGAGCAGACCATGACCTTGGCCAAAGCGGGTGCCAGTAACCACAGCCGTTTCTATGTGGCCAGTATTGATCAGGAAATTCGTGCCCGCAGGCAGCTGGAAAAGGATCTGGCCCAGGCCATCTCCCGGGGAGAGTTCCATCTTGTTTACCAGCCCCAGGTCAGCTTCCAAAGCAACCGCATTATCGGTGCGGAAGCCCTGTTGCGCTGGACCCATCCGGAGCGGGGCAATATACCGCCGGACCAGTTTATTCCCATTGCCGAACAGAGCGGTTCGATCGTTGAGATTGGCGAATGGGTGCTGGACGAAGCCTGTCGACAAGCTGCCATCTGGGCCGCCCAGGGCTCGCCCCTGCGTATCGCCGTCAACCTGTCAGCGATTCAGCTCCGCCAGCCCGATATCGTTGGGACGGTTCTGGACACCCTTGGCCGACACCAGATTCCGCCCGGCCGGCTGGAACTCGAAGTGACGGAAACCGGCTTTATGGAGAACCTGGAAGACGCTGTACAGAAACTCTGTCAGCTGAAAAGTGCGGGCATCAGTATCGCCGTGGACGACTTCGGTACCGGATACTCATCACTGACGTATCTGAAGCGAATGCCCATCCAGCACATCAAGATTGACCGGCAGTTCATACAGGACCTGCTGACCAACGAGGACGGGACCCGCATTGCCAATACCATTATCGACCTTGGCAGAAGCCTGAACCTGTCCGTTATCGCTGAAGGGGTGGAAACCCAGGAGCAGGAATTCTACCTGCGTCAGCGCGGCTGCCAGATTGGTCAGGGTTATTACTTCAGCCGCCCCCTTACACCCGAAGCTTTTGAGGAATTTGTGGTGCAATTCCACGGCAGGCTTGAGGAAAACGTGGACAATCCGCAATATAACCGCTGACTCCCAATCAGGAACCGATCCGTCATGACTTCTACACTCATCGGCCTTGCCGTAATCGCCGTTGTTGTTCTCTACATCGTGGCCATCTATAACCAGCTGGTCTCATACCGCAATCAGTTCAAGAACAGCTTTGCTCAGATCGATGTACAGCTGCAGCGTCGTCACGACCTGATCCCGAACCTGGTGGAATCCGCCAAGGCCTATATGAGCCATGAGCGCAATACCCTGGCCGAGGTGATGGAAGCCCGCAACGGGGCCGTCAGCGCCCAGAGAGACGCGGCCTCCGAGCCTGGCGAGGCCGGTAAGATGAAGAAGCTCGGCATGGCCGAGGGTTTGCTGGACAAGGCCCTGGCGAATTTCTATGCGGTGGCGGAGAACTACCCCGACCTGAAAGCCAACGAGACCGTCCAGCAGCTGATGGAAGAGCTGTCCAGCACCGAAAACCGGGTTGCTTTTTCCCGGCAGGCGTATAACGACAGCGTGATGAGCTACAACATTCACCGGGAAAAATTCCCCAACAACATTATCGCCGGCCTGTTCTCGTTCAAGCCCACGGCCCAACTGGAGCTGGAGTCGCCGGAAGCTCGAACGGCCCCCCGGGTTTCCTTCTGAAAGTCACCCGAGTGACCCTGTTACAGAGGTAGCGGTACGGGAACCCGGCCTATGGTTACAAAAGGATTCTTTGAGCGTCAGGCCAGTGCCAAACGCAACACGGCGCTGCTGGTCCTGCTGTTCACTCTTGCAGTTTTGCTCATTGCCCTGGCCGTGTGCCTGGTGGGTTATCTCGTCACCCGCAGTGAAACCACCAGCCTGCCCTTCCCTCAATGGCTGGTCAGCAGCCATGGCCTGATGACGGCAGGCGCAGTGATCCTGCTGATTGTGGGCGGTTCGGCGTTTCGCTGGATCGATCTGGCCGGTGGTGGGGATCGCGTTGCCAATATGGTGGGTGCACGGTTGCTGGACCCGTCCAGTCCGGACCCTGACGAGCGACGCTTTCGCAACGTAGTGGAAGAAATGGCCATCGCCAGCGGTGTGCCCGTGCCCCAGCTTTACGTGATGGATCACGAAACCGGTATTAACGCCTTTGTCGCCGGATACAGCCCTAATGAAGCGGTCATGGTAGTAACGCACGGTGCACTCACGCAGCTTACCCGGGATGAGCTTCAGGGGGTGGTGGGGCATGAGTTCAGCCATATCCTGAACGGTGATATGCGCATCAACGTGCGCCTGGTTGCCCTGCTGGCTGGCATACTGGCCATCGGCCAGATCGGCATGTTCCTGCTCCACTCAGGAAGCGGGCGGACTCGCGTTCGGATGTCCCGGGGGCGGGACAGCGGACATGGGATTATCCTGGTCCTTGCACTGGCCCTGACGCTGATCGGATACGTGGGCGTGTTCTTCGGACGGCTGATTCAGGCGGCCGTGTCCCGGGAACGTGAACGACTGGCAGATGCTTCTGCAGTGCAGTTCACCCGGAACCCGGAAGGCATTGGTGGGGCGCTCTACAAGATCGGTCAGAGCAGCGGCTACTTTGAGAGCACCAGCCACGCCAGCGATATGAATCACATGTGTTTCAGCGAAACGACCCGCATGGCGTTCAGCCGGTTGCTGGGCTCTCACCCGCCCATCGAAAAGCGCATTGAGGCCATACAGCCGGGCCTGACCGCCCGCCTTCGCAGCCGCGTCAGAAGTCAGCCTTCTGTCGACGCCATGGTCAGCACTGTCATCCCCGAGGGCGCCAGCGGCCTTGCCGGACCGCATCATGGCACACAGTCTGAACCCGGCCGGGTCGCCGCCAGCGCCGGCATGGTTACACGGGCCGCAGAGGAATACGCCAGTGCGTTACTGGTCCGCTTGCCAGCTAACCTGCGTGAACTCCTGTATACGCGCACGGGGGCAGTCCAACTGATCTATGCCCTGCTGACCCGTGATCTACCGGCGGAAACAGCAAACGAACTGCTGGCATACCCCAGCAACACAACGGTGATACGGCCAGACGCAGATATCATTGCCCAGATCGTGCCTGTCCTGCTTCGAGAGGGCGATCAGGTACGTTTACCTGCGCTGGAGCTGGCGATGCCGGCACTACGGCAACTGGACCCGGACGAGCGTGATGCCCTGGTGAAACGGGTGGCGGAGCTTGCCAAGGCGGACCAACGCATTACCCTGTTCGAGTTTGCCCTGTACAGCTTTCTTCACCGCCACCTGGCACCTGGAGCCAGCCGTGCTGTGCCGGTCCGTTACCGGCGCTATAAATCCGTCCAGGAGGAGTTGAATGTCCTGTTCAGCCTGATCGCCAGAGCGGCTGCGGACAACGAGGAGGACACCATCAGGCTCCACCGGGAAGCCCTCGCATCATTTGTCGCGGATTCACAGGACATACCATCGCTGATCCGCCGCACGGGTGTGGCAGGTCTCAGTGACAGCCTGAAGCGTCTGAACCAGCTGGCTCCGATGCTCAAGCCTGCCATCCTGGACGCCTGCGCCCACTGTATAGAGGATGATGGACAGATCCGCCCCCGGGAGTATGAGCTGCTCCGTATCGTCGCGGACCAGCTCGACGTTCCCCTGCCACTGCTGCAGGCAGCGCCGGCAGCCTGAGCTGGCCATAAAAAAACGCCATCCGTTGGGTTAACGGATGGCGTTGTATCAGTTCTGGCAGTTTGGTCAGGAGGCAGCGTCGATGACTGCCTGCTCCGGATCTTCCTCGACCATTCCCTGCTTGCCTTTAAATATGCTTTCAATGGGCGGCGGGTTCTTGTCATCCGGCAGACCCAGCTTTTCCCTTACACCCAGGTTGATATCCCAAAGGCCCTGATATTTTTCCTGGGTGACCTCTGCCGCTTTGCCCTTGTCCAGCATGATGGTCGGGCGCAGGAAGACCAGCAGGTTGCGCTTCTCACGGGTTTCGGATTCTGACGAGAACAGGCGGCCAAGAATCGGAATATCGCCCAGCAGCGGCACCTTGCTCTTGTTAATGCGCAGGTTGTCGTTGATCAGGCCACCCAGAACGATGGTTTCGCCATCATCCGCCAGTACGGTAGTTTTGATCTCACGCTTGTTGGTCACGATATCGGATGCGTTTTCAACGCTGTCGGCGACGTCTTCTGTCGTCTGCTCCACCACCAGGCGCACCAGCCCATCGTCACTGATGCTGGGGGTGACTTTCAGGGTGAGACCGATATCCCGGCGCTCAATGGTGGTAAAGGGGTTGCTCAGACCATCACCGGCGGTGGCCTGCTGACCGGTACGGAACGGCACGTTCTGACCGACGATGATCTCGGACTCCTGGTTATCCAGGGTGATAATGCTCGGTGTGGACAACAGGTTGGCCGCTGCCGACGTGGACAGTGCCTGCAGCAGTACGCCCCAGGTAATGCCGTCGCGGTTACGCTGGCCCGCACCGATAGTGATACCCCCTACCGCCGGGGCGATCACGCTGTCCGACAGGATGGCCGAGATGACCTCACCCATGCTGCGGCCCACGTTGCCGAAGTTACTGCCGACAATGGGCGTGGACGAACCACCTTCATCCCCTAGCGCGAACTGTACGCCCAGATCGGTGCCTAGCTGATCGCTGATTTCGACAATCGCTGCCTCGATCAGTACCTGAGCCCGGCGAATATCCAGTTGGGAGATGATCATTTCTGCTTCCTGCATCATGGACGGCTCGCCCCGGAGTACCAGCGCGTTTAGCCCTTCATCGGCAAACACGGAGAACCCGGTGGTATTGCGCCGGGTCGAACGACCGCCACTACCGCCCTCGCCGCCTTCAGCTTCGCGCACTACCTCGCCCATGACCCCTTCAAGAATCTCCGTAAGGTTCTTGGCATCGCCATGCTTGAGGCGCACGACCTTGGTGGTGCCACCGGTGGCGGAGGGCTGGTCCAGTTGACGGATCAGCGTGCGCATTTTATCGCGGAAATTTTTATCACCGCGCAGGATCAGCCGGTTACTGCGCTCGTCGGCCGTGACGCTGAACTTCCGGGTTGGCGATTCGCCGCCACCGGTGCGGCCCAGCTCATCCGGCGCCAGCTCCTGCAGCAGGGTAACCATATCGCCCACCCAGGCTTCTTCCAGTTGAATGACTTCGACTTCGTACTCGGCCGGACTGTCGAGATCCCGGACGATATTCTCGATACGACGGATATTGTTTTCGTGGTCGCTGACAATCAGGGCGTTAGCCGCTGCCACACCGGCAAGGTGGCCGTATTTCGCCACCAGCGGACGCAGGATGGGCACCAGCTCAAGGGCGTTGGCGTTATTGACGGCGATAACCCGGGTGACGAGCTGCTCACTGGGCACCCGCTCAAAGCGGCTCAGGTCTTCCGCATTCTGCTTTGCATCCACCTGCTGGATGACCTTGATCACCTCTTCCCCGGGGATAGCGGTAAAACCGTGCACCTGCAGCACCGCAAGGAACAGGTCGTAAATCTCGTGCTTGTTCATTGGCGCGCTGGAAAGCACGGTCACCTTGCCCTTGACCCGTGGATCCACCACAAAACTGTAGCCCGTAATGTCCGCCACCTGGGTCACAAAGGCACGGATATCCGCATCCTTGAGATTGAGTCGCCAGGTGCCTTCGCCGGAATCCTGGGCCATGGCCGTCAGTGGCAGAAACAGGGCCAGTAGCAGGGCCCGCATGAGAGGTGAGTTGAGCTTAATCATGCAACGATCGCATCCTGTATCGATGAAGCCCTGCGGGCCGTGAACCTTCCTTATAATGCCGTGCGGCACTCACGATTTCGGCATTGCTGTGTTCCGGAAACGCAGCAATCCCGCAATACTGGCGGCCTTAATCTGGCAGCGCCCAGGTAACGGTGAAGCGCGCACCGTCCCGTTCAATTTCTACCTGCAACTGGCGTTCCGAGCGAATGTCGGCGAACAGTTGCCGGTCCTGCTCAAGGTCACCCAGCGCATAGCCATTGATCGCGGTAATGACATCGCCCTCCCTCAGGCTGGCTGCCTTCAGCATGGCGTTAGAGCCGTCAAACACGTAGCCCTGAGAGCCGCCATCGTCCACCGGCCTTAGCCCAAATGCAAGTAACGCGTTCGCACCTTCGCTATCCAGTCTTGCCTCGGCCTGGGCAATGAAATCCTCGTCAGACCCGCCGGTATCGGCTGGTTCCTCATAGGCCAGTGCACCACCTGAGTCACTGTCGTCAAAAGTGAGCGATTCGTAGGCCCCCTGGCGCCGGATCAGTATACGCCCGGGCTCGACCTCTACAAGTTCCGCATTACCTGGCAAGACATCTCCCACCCGATAATGGGCAGTGACGTTACTCCCGCTTGTCACTATAGCACCCGAGTTCTCAGGTCGCTCTGCCACCATCACCCCTTCGAGGGTCAGCCGCAGACTGGTCGCCGGAGCGCTCTGGCGCACAGCGTCCGCAACCGGCTGATCGCCCGCGGCCCGGCCAAACATCTCGTAACTTGCCAGAGGCGCAGTGATCGACGCCCGCTCGCCCGTTATTATGCTTCCCGGCTGGTACAGCGACGCTACCGGTTTTTCGCCCCATAAGACGAACCACGTAAGCCAGGCCAGCGCGACCCCCAGATAGAGGGTGACGCCGATCAACAGCAGGTTGGCCAGCCAGCGGGGTATCCATTCAGGAACCCTGGCCCCTCGAGCCCGGGCCATCACAAGCGCCCCCCCGGCAACACCGGCTGCTGGACCTGAAAGATCACATCCCCTGGCCGGGCCGAGCCAGGCCAGGACTGACCGGCAAGGTCGACCAGGCGTTTATACACACGGATGCCCAGCATGCCGTTCAGATCCAGGGTGGCGTCGGCAGCCGGCTCCGCAACGCCCTGCTCACTGACCCGTAACAGAAAGCCGTTGGCGGACTCCGTCAGCGTCGCCTGCATGGGCGCGATTACGGCGCTCTGGCGCTGCCCGCCCATGGGCCAGCTCACGTTGCCACCCGGCCACCGGGCCAGCCCGGTTGCGCTGTCGAGTTTATGGTCGGCGAGGGAAAGGTGTAACCGGTCAATGACCACATCGCCTTCCAGTATGGCGCCGCCACTCTGCCGGATGACATCGGAAAACTCCGGAACATGCAACCGTCCCGACAGGTCTGCCCTCACCGCGTCCGGCCAGCCCAGCATCAGGTCCCCTTCGACCCGGGATGCCCCGGTTTCGATCCGCACTGCAACCGGCTGGCGCAAGGCCATAAGGTCCGGCCACGCCAGATTCCAGCTGGCCCGAACCGGCCGACGCTGCACTTCCACCAGCGCTGCCCCGCTCCAGAGCGTGCCTGAGACCTGCTGTACCACCAGATCTGGCGGCAGAGTCACCTGCCCTTCTGCCCGCGCCCAGACCCATCCGGCCGGCAGCCAGGCCAGCAACGCGACCAGATACGCCAGCACCAGCAGCGCTACCAGCAGGAAAATCTTGACGGGCCGAACAAAAGGTCGAGGTGAGGAATCAGCCATGCTCATCCATGTACGGTAGTAATACCTGTTTCCGAATTATGGCAGTAACCTGCGACGACTTCGTAACAACGATTCACAGGTTGCTTGCCAGCCGGCGCATTGTACGTGAACTGCCGCACGATCAGAGAACCTCAGTCACAAAAAAACCCCGCAGGGAATTCCCATGCGGGGTTTTGAGGCAGGCGCCGATCAACGAACCGATCGGTGCCTTGGGGCAATCAGCAGCTTACATCATGCCGCCCATGCCACCCATGCCGCCCATGTCCGGCATACCGCCAGCACCATCTTCCTGCGGCTCGTCAGCAACCATCGCCTCAGTGGTGATGATCAGTGACGCCACAGAAGCAGCAGCCTGCAGCGCGGAACGGGTCACTTTTGCCGGGTCCAGGATACCCATTTCCAGCATATCGCCGTACTCTTCGGTAGCAGCGTTATAACCGAAGGATCCTTCGCCATCGCGAACTTTCGCGACGACCACAGAGGACTCGCCACCTGCGTTGAATACGATCTGACGCAGCGGAGCTTCCATGGCACGGCGCAGAATGTTAACACCGGCTTTCTGCTCTTCGTTGATGGCGTCTACGTTGTCCAGTGCAGCAATGGCACGGATCAGCGTCACACCGCCACCCGGTACGATGCCTTCTTCAACGGCAGCGCGGGTAGAGTGAAGCGCGTCTTCAACACGGGCCTTCTTCTCTTTCATTTCAACTTCAGAGCCAGCGCCTACTTTGATGACGGCAACACCACCAGCCAGTTTAGCAACACGCTCCTGCAGCTTTTCCTTGTCGTAGTCGGAAGAGCTTTCTTCGATCTGCTTGCGGACCTGCTCAACACGGGCGTTGATGTCAGCCTCGGCGCCAGCACCATCGATGATGGTGGTGTTTTCCTTGGTAACGTTCACGCGCTTGGCCGTGCCCAGATCATCCAGGGTAGTGTTCTCCAGGCTCAGGCCCACTTCTTCGGAGATCACGGTACCGCCGGTCAGGATGGCGATATCCTGCAGCATTTCCTTACGACGGTCGCCAAAGCCAGGGGCCTTCACAGCGTTCACTTTAACGATGCCGCGCATGTTGTTCACAACCAGGGTCGCCAGGGCTTCGCCTTCGATGTCCTCAGCGATGATCTGCAGCGGCTTGCCAGCTTTGGCAACGGCTTCGAGAACCGGCAGCAGTTCGCGGATGTTGGAGATCTTCTTGTCGACCAGCAGGATGTACGGGTCTTCCAGCTCGGCGGACATGCTTTCCTGGTTGTTGATGAAGTACGGGCTCAGGTAGCCGCGGTCAAACTGCATACCTTCAACCACGTCCAGCTCGTCATCCAGACCACGGCCTTCCTCAACGGTGATAACGCCTTCCTGACCCACTCTTTCCATGGCGTCAGCAATGATCTTACCGATGGTCTCGTCACCGTTGGCAGAAATGGTACCTACCTGGGCGATGTTCTGGCCGGTGTCGCAGGGACGGGCCATCTCACGAATCGCCTTGACGGCTTCAGTTGTGGCCTTGTCGATGCCACGCTTGAGGTCCATCGGGTTCATGCCCGCGGTAACGGCCTTGATGCCCTCAGCAACGATGGCCTGAGCCAGTACGGTAGCGGTAGTGGTACCGTCACCTGCGGTGTCATTGGCCTGGGAAGCAACTTCCTTGACCATCTGCGCGCCCATGTTCTCGAACTTGTCTTTCAGCTCGATTTCCTTGGCTACAGAGACGCCGTCCTTGGTGACAGTCGGCGCACCAAAAGACTTGTCCAGAACCACGTTACGGCCTTTCGGGCCCAGAGTAACCTTAACGGCGTCAGCCAGGGTGTTGACACCGATCACCATACGCTTGCGAGCGCTATCGCCGAATTTAACGTCTTTAGCTGCCATAGTTGTCTATTCCTGTTCGTTAAACCAATCGTCTGAAGTGTTAGGTAAACAATCGGATTGAATGGTCATCCGGATGCTTCAGGCAATCAGCCTTCCAGCACACCGTAGATATCGCTCTCACTCATGATCAACAGTTCTTCACCATCGATCTTGACGGTGTTGCCGGCGTACTGGCCGAAAACCACGGTGTCACCCACCTTGACCGCCAGCGCACGAGTTTCGCCGTTGTCGAGAATCCGGCCATTACCGACAGCCAGAACCTCGCCCTGGGACGGCTTTTCCTTGGCGTTACCCGGCAGCACGATGCCACCTGCGGTTTTTTCTTCTTCTTCCTTACGGCGTACGACAACACGGTCGTGAAGCGGACGAATTTTCATTCCAGGTTTCTCCAATGTCAGTCAGTCAGTGACAATGTCGTTGCGTTAAAAGCCGGGGCAGATAACCTTCTGTTTTGCAGATCATTATCTGCCTCAGCAAACTTGTGTGACCTAAATGGGGGCCGGCTTTCCGTTTTCAACACCTCCATCCGAAAATTTTTACTTTTTTTCAATGCGGCTGTGATCGCGCTCAGTCTCATCGCGATACTCTCCCTCGATGGGATCATCTTCGCCTGAGCGGCTGCTGAACGGGCCCCGCCCGTTGGACGGGCCACTACCCGCTGAGAAAAAGAACCGGCTACTCTGGCCCCGCACCACGGTGCGCTTCATAAGCTGATACATGAACCAGTGCCGGGTACCTGGAAGCAGGCACAGCAGGCCGACCGCATCCGTAATAAAGCCTGGCGCCAGTAGCAGAACGCCGCCAAGCGCCAGCACCATCCCCTCAATAACCTCTTTCGCAGGTAACTCGCCACTGCTCAGGCGCTGATTCACCCGGGTCAGGGTCGCCAACCCCTGGCGCTTCAGCAACACTACCCCCACGACAGCCGTCAACAGCAGCAGACCAATCGTCGGGAAAGCTCCGATCTCTGAGCCTACCTTTATCAGCACCACCAGCTCTGCGATGGGCAATACGATGAACAAAAATACTAATATCGGCAAAAAGGGGCCTCCTGGGGATGCGCTTTATCTTCGCTGGTCCGGGCGCCAGGCTTCCTCTAACATCAGGGCAAATCTGAAAACTTCAAGACCGAGTTATCCTATGGATACAGAACTGTCCCGGGAACAGAAAATCTGGCAGGTGGTTCTCGCCATTCCACCGGGGCGGGTCGCCAGTTATGGGCAGGTAGCGGAGATGGCCGGGCTCGGGCGTCAGGCCCGTTTTGTTGGCAAGGCGCTGGGGCGATTGCCCGCGGGCCACGCCGTGCCCTGGTTCCGGGTGCTTCGCAATACCGGGCACATAGCCTTTCCGCCCGGCTCTGATCATTTTGAACGTCAGACGTCCCTGCTTGAAAAGGACGGCGTGGAGGTGGTTTCCGGCCGGGTCTCTATGTCCCGGTTTCGCTGGCTTCCGTGACGGGTGCCCTGGCATCCAGACGATGCCCGTTTTTCAGCATATAAAGGGAAAGCATTATCGCCGGAATGCCCATGACGCCCGCCACCAGGAAGAACACGGGATAACCGAAGCCAGCCACCACGACGCCCGAGAACCCGCCCAGAAACTTGCCCGGAAGGGTCATCAGGGAACTGAACAGCGCGTATTGGGTAGCGGTAAACGACGCACTGGTCATGCTCGAGAGCCAGGCAATCAACGCCACGTTGGCAATACCACCGCTGAGGTTATCGGCGCTGACCACCACCGCCAGGGTAACGAGGTTGGGAGGCATCATCGCCAGCCAGACAAACAGAAGATTGGTGGCGGCCGTCATCACCGCCCCCAGCACCAGAATCCTGCGCACACCGAAATGGACCACCAGTACACCGCCCACCAGGGACCCGGCGATGGTCATGAAAAACCCAAACACCTTGGTGACATCCGCCACTTCGGTTTTGGTGAATTCCATAAAGTTCAGATAGAACGGGTTCGCCATCACGCCCATGGCGATATCCGATACCCGGTAAACCGCCACGGTCAGCAGTATCAGCAGAGCCAGCTCACGATAGCGCTTGAAAAAATCCAGAAAAGGCCCTGCCACCGCGGCAGAAAACCAGCCGGCGAGCCGTGCCAGACCGGATGGCAGATGAGCCCGCTGCGCGGCCTCTTCCTGCACACGCCGGGCAATATCGGCGGCAACCGCAAAGTGGTTAACCGCCGGCTCGCGCACCACCAGAACCGTTATCATGCCGATGCCCACCAACAGCATCATCACCTGATAGGACACTTCCCAGGACCAGAACTCCGCCAGATACAGCGCCCCTGCCCCAGCCACCAGCAAAGCCACCCGATAGCCGAAGATGTACGAGGATGCCAGCGCCGCCTGCAGGCGCACCGGTGCAATCTCAATGCGATAGGCATCAATGGCGATGTCCTGGGTAGCGGAGGAAAACGCCACCAGCAGCCCGAACAGAGCCATTTTTTCCGGTGACACGACCGGGTCTGTGGTTGCCATCAACGCGAGGCCAACCGCGATTCCCACCTGTGCCAGCAACATCCAGCTACGGCGCTTGCCCAGCAACCGGTCCAGAATGGGCAGGCGTAGCCGGTCCACTACCGGTGCCCACAACACCTTGATGGAATAGGTCACACCCAGCCAGCTGAAAAAGCCGATGGTGGCGGTTTCCACCCCGACATCGGCCAGGCGGGCGTTCAACGTGGAGAACACCAGAAGATTTGGCAGGCCGGCGGAAAAACCCAGAAACAGGAGGGCAATCACCTGCCAGCGGCTAAAGGTGTAGGCGATTTCCTTCAGCCAGACGGAGTTCAGTTGGGGAAAAATAACCAGGCTCCGGTCAGTCGCGGAAGTTGTTGTACTGCAACGGCAACTCGAGTTCGGACTCTTTCAGCATGGCGATCACCGTCTGCAGATCGTCCCGTTTCTTGCCGGTTACCCGAACCTTGTCGCCCTGAACGCTTGCCTGGACCTTCAGCTTGGCATCCTTGATCATCTTGACGATCTTTTTGCCCTGGTCGGTTTCAATGCCCTGGCGGAGTTTCAGGTGTTGTTTGACCAGCTTTCCGGACTTGCTCTCGCCATCTTCATCGATCGCGCGGGTGTCGATATTGCGCTTGGCGAAGGCCATACGCAGCATGTCCATCAGCTGCTCCAACTGGAATTCCTGCTCGGCGCTGATGGTGATGGTCTGGTCGTCCAGCTCTATGTCCGCCTCCACATTCTTGAAATCCCAACGGTTGCCCAGCTCCCGCTTCGCCTGGTCCACGGCGTTGGTGACTTCGTGCATATCAATTTCTGAGACGATATCAAAGGAAGGCATGATGGTTTCTCCGGCATGAAAATCACCCTGAAAACAGGGCCTTTTGGATGGCCGATAGCATAGCGGCAAACGCCGGCCACATCGACCCCGGCCCGGCGGATTACTGAAGCGTAAAGTCCACAGGGCACGACCCCGGACACATGCGGTAACACTCGAAAACACAAGCCCAACAGACGTCAGGCGCCTGGGAACTTATGCTGTACACATGGATCAGAGGAGTTGAGCAGTATCTTCTGGCAGTATCCATACCCAACGGCGGAGGAGCCGTGCAGTAACTCCGCCGGTATTTTGGGAACTTCGTTGTGTTGTTTCAGGCAGTTTCGAACTTTCCTTGTTTGTAGTTTTCAGGCTGGCTCCGTATAGAGCTGGCCTTTTTTTGTTGGCGTCGGCTTCGGCAAAGAAAAACATCGGCCACGGAATCCACGGAACCCACGGAACCCACGGAAAGAGAAACAAAAAGACTTTTGTTTAAATCTTTTTTCCGTGTTCTTCCGTGGATTCCGTGGCCAAAACGCTTTTCTCTAAAAGACTTACAGAGACGCGCTGAAGCCCGCCGTTAAAGCTTCCGCCCCTTCCCGGCAGCAATCCGTAACCGCAAGGCGTTCAGCTTGATAAAGCCTTCGGCGTCCTTCTGGTTATAGGCGCCTTCGTCTTCCTCAAAGGTGGCGATTTTCTCGTCGAACAGGGAGTCTTCTGACTTCCGGCCGACGACGTCCACATTGCCTTTGTACAGCTTCAGGCGAACCGTGCCATTCACGTAATGCTGGGTCTGGTCGATCAGCGCCTGCAGGGCTTCCCGCTCCGGGGACCACCAGTAACCGTTGTAGATGATTTCCGCGTAGCGGGGCATGATGCTGTCTTTCAGGTGGGCCACTTCCCGGTCCAGGGTGATGGACTCGATGGCCCGGTGTGCCCGCAGCATGATGGTGCCGCCTGGGGTCTCGTAACAGCCCCGGGACTTCATGCCCACGTAACGGTTCTCAACGATATCAACGCGACCAATGCCATTGTCGCCGCCCACCTTGTTCAGGTGCTCCAGCACTTCGTGGGGCTTCATTTTCTGGCCGTCGACAGCGACGATGTCGCCTTTCTCGTAAGTCACTTCGATGTAGGTCGGCTTGTCTGGCGCCGCTTCCGGGGCGACAGTCCAGCGCCACATGTCCTCTTCGGCTTCTGACCAGGGGTCTTCCAGATTCATGCCTTCATAGGAGATGTGCAGCAGGTTGGCGTCCATGGAGTACGGGCTCTTGCCCTTCTTCATTTCCACCGGAATGTTGCGCTCTTCGCAGTACTGCAGCAGTTTTTCGCGGGAGTTCAGGTCCCACTCACGCCAGGGCGCGATCACTTTGACGCCCGGCTTCAGGGCATAGGCACCGAGTTCGAAACGAACCTGGTCGTTACCCTTGCCGGTGGCGCCGTGGGAGATGGCGTCAGCGCCGGTCTCGTTGGCAATCTCGATCAGACGACGGGCAATCAGCGGGCGGGCGATGGACGTGCCCAGCAGGTACTCGCCTTCATAGATGGTGTTGGCGCGGAACATGGGGAAAACATAGTCGCGAACGTATTCTTCGCGCAGGTCTTCAATGTAGATTTCCTTCACGCCCAGGGCCTTGGCCTTCTCACGGGCGGGCTCCACCTCTTCGCCCTGGCCGATGTCAGCGGTGAATGTCACCACTTCACAGTTGTAGG
>CAZHAY010000050.1:0-19221 GCA_964530545.1 uncultured Marinobacter sp. | reverse complement strand
GGCCGCAGTCCGCACTGTTCCAGCTGTCGTTGCCATAACTCGATATGGCGCCACTGGCTGGCATCCAGCTCCGCCCACAGCGAACCATCACCGTCGAGTTTCAGATAGCGCGCATACCAGTTTTCGAAGGATTCCGGCATCACTGCCCGCTGCTGTTCGGCCAGGGTGGCCAACGGGCGGATGATATCGTCACCGCCACGGCGGACATGGGCCAGGTAGGGTTGGACCCGTTCGATGAACACGCTGAAAAACATGCTTTGGACGATATTGGATTGGTTGTTGGGCTTGCCATCCAGGCACAGTGGTCGCTCCTGCAGGCGCGCTTCGAGAACGTTGCTGGCGTCGTTCAATCGGGTTATCAGCAATTGCGCGGTGAGTATCAGTTGGCCCGGCGCCTGATGGGCCTGCCATTGTTGGTGAATATCCGCTAAGCCAATCAGGTCGGTGGTGGTTTTTCCTTCCAGCAGAGGAGTTAGCATGGTGTTCAGAGCATTAAGGTCAGTCACCAGGTTACGGTTACCAGGTGCTGGCTCCAGGGGGTACAGGCCTTCCGCCCGGGTAAACAGGTTCTCGACTTCCTCAAGCCCCCAGGTGGCATTCCACACCGCAATCGGCAACGATTTCCGCTTGGTGGCGATGGCGGCGGTTACTTCATCCCGAAGCTTTTGATTAGCGATCTCAGACAGGCAGGCTTCCGCTGCGTCGATAAAGCGGACCTCATAATGAAGCCGGTTGGCCGGCTGCATGACCCGCCCCAGGATGGATGCCCGCTCTCCGGCGACCACCTGCAACTCACACCCGAACAATGACAGGAAGTCCAGCATGCCCAGTTCCACTTCCGGCATTTCCAGCAGTCGTTCACGACGCCTGGGCAACGGGTCAGTGACCGGAACGGGCGTCAGGTTGAATGGCTGATCCAGCACCCGTGCCGTGCGCTCAACGTACTCGTCCATCATGGATTCCGGCGCGCTGAATGGATCACAGCCGCTGAGGCCGGCCAGCAACAGAACGGTGAACAAGGGAAGGAATCGTGCCCGACCATCCGAAGCCGGGCCTGAGCGGAAAGCGTTGCGCCCGACCAGCCGCCGTTTGTCGGGCAGAGGGTCAGCGCTGCTGAAGCAGCTGTTCATCAACCTCACGAAAGTCCCTGGCAATGGGGCGCCCATCGGTTTCCGGCAGCTCACCGTCGCGGACCAGCCAGCAGGTCCGCAGGCCGGTGGCCTCCGCCGCCGTCAGCTCTGCCTCCACGTCCGACAGGAACAGAACAGTATGGGGCTCTACCCCTAGCTCATTCAGGATATTCCGGTAGGACGATGACTCTTTCTTGCCGCCCACATGGGTATCAAAGTACCCGCTGAAGAAAGGGGTCAGGTCGCCCTCGCCGGAGAAGCCAAAAATCAGCTTCTGAGCCTTGACCGAGCCTGATGAGTACACGTACAGCCGCAGGCCCCGATCGTGCCAGTTACGCAGGTACTCGGCCGCGTCAGGATAAATATGACCATCGAACGCACCGGTCTGGTAGCCCTGCTCCCAGAGCATGCCCTGCAGGGTTTTCAGCGGGGTTTCCTTGCGGTCCTCGGCAATCCACTGCTCCAGCACCTGGATCAGGCCTTCGGTGTCAGCCCGGTCACAGCCGGACTGTTCCGCAACCCGGTCAAGCTGCTCGCCTACGGCGAGATCTTCGTGCTGCCATTCGCGGATAAACCCGGCCATATGCTCTTTCGCATAGGGAAACAGCACTTCGTGCACGAAGGAGATCGAGCTGGTGGTCCCTTCAATATCCGTCAGGATCACGCGAATCATCAGGCTGCTCCGGTAAGTTGCTCATAGCGGGGCAGACGGCTGGCAATATCCTCGCCAGTAAATTCCGCCACCCAGCCCTCGGGATTGGTGAACAGACGTATGCAGGTAAACTCGGGTTCCGGCCCCATATCGAACCAGTGGCGGGTACCGTTGGGTACGCTGATCAGGTCGCATTGCCGGCACAGCACCGCATACACCCGGTCATCAAGATGAAGATAGAACAGGCCCTGGCCGCGGACAAAGAATCGTACTTCGTCCTCGCTATGGACGTGCTCATCAAGGAATTTCTGCCGCATGGCAGCCTTGTCCGGATGATCAGAACTCAGGCTGACCACATCGGCGGTCACAAAACCGCTCTCTGACTTCAGGTGCGCGACTTCGTCCTGATACGCATAAAGAATGTCTTCGCTGGTCGCCTCCGCCGGCAGTGCCCGGGTAGGCCAGCGTTCGTAGCGGATGCCCTGCTCCTTCAGCAGGCTCGCAATTTCTGCAGGGTCATGGACAACCTGCTCCGGCGACTCCGGCCGGTCCTGGTGGAAAATGCTCAGCGTGGTCATCGGCGGACCCTCATGGTTTCAAGTTCACAGTCAAAGAGGAATTCGAAGGCTTCTACATGGCGCAGACATTCCTCCATGTCGCGCCCCCAGGTGTACAGTCCGTGGCCGCGGATAAGATAGCCAGGCGCCCCCGGGTTGTCTGCCTGCCAGCGGCGAACATCATCGGCCAGGGCAGCTATGTTCTGGGTATTGGCGAACACCGGCACCTGAATACGGCTCTCATGGGTGGTGATGCCCGCAAAGGCCTTCTGCATCTCGTACCCTTCCAGAACCAAAGCCTCGCCCTCCGGAATCAGCCGGCTCAGCACGGTTGCCCTTACCGAGTGCGTATGCAAAACCGCGCCAATATCCGATCGCTGCCCGTAAGCAGCCGTATGCAGCAGGGTTTCGGCCGAGGGCCGGCTCTGGCTCTGCACCGGCTCGCCGCCCAGGTCGACAACCATAATATCGCGATGGGTCAGCCTGCCCTTATGACGACCCGATACGGTAATCGCCACATGATGCTCGTCGATACGGCGGCTGTAATTGCTGCTGGTGGCCGGTGACCAGCCGCGGGTGTACAGAAACTCGCCCGCCCGGCAGATCTCACCGGCCGCCTCGGAGAAACCCCTGATGTCGAAGGGGTTCACTGGATAACCGGCGTCCCGTCGCCCCGGTTCCAGATCTTGCGTCCGCCGGTATCCATCTTGCCTTTGGAATTCCAGACCTCACGATCACGGGTGGCTTCTTCTGCCTTACCCCGATCATTCCAGACTTCTCTCTCGCTGGTAGCCTCATCCACCTGGCCCTGACTGTCCCAGATGGTGCGGTTTTCACAGCCTGCCAGTGCCAGCGAGGCCAGTAACGCAACAAACAGCTTCCTCATGGTCCATTTCTCCTTTTTAAGGTGGGGATTTTAACGGGAACCGTGTCTCTCCCGGTTTTGCTGCTTTTGCTGATCATTCTTGCGAACCATCACGTAGACTGCGCCCGTTCCTCCATGGTGTCTCTGGGCCGAATGGAACGCCAGTACTTCATCCAGTTCCGGCAACCAGCGAGCCAGGTAACTCTTGAGCAGCGCAATACCCTCAGGGTTACGCTCACCCTTGCCATGGAGAATGATCACCGATCGCAGCCCATAGTGAACGCAGTCCTTTATAAAGCCGAACACCTCCCGGCGGGCCTGCTCCACCGTCATGCGGTGCAGATCCAGCCGCGCCTCAATGGGGTATTGCCCCAGGCGAAGCTTGCGGTATACGCCGTGCTGTACGCCGGGACGCTGCCAACCGAGTACGTCATGGGCCGTCAGCGGGTCCACATCGGAGGCCGTGAGCGGATTGGTATCCCGCAAAGGGGCATCCACTGCAGCCCGCTGCCGTTCCAGATGTCCTGGAGTCAGCTCACGGGGCGCAGCAACTTCCGCCCGGTTGGGCCGGCGGATGCGCTGCACATCTTTCATCTGCTCCAGAAATAACAGACGCTCGTCTTTGGAAGTCATGATACATAGTCAGGCTGAGCAGGGTTGAAACCGCACTTTACCACCAGCTAACACCGTCATAAAGCTACCGGCTAACGGCGGGTGCTGGCCGGTCATCTACGACCAAAGGCCGAGGTCGCAGCAGCACCGCATTGGGTTACACTTTTCCTGATGACAATAACAGGGGAGCCAGGTTCACATGACCCGGGAACAGGAAGCAGCCCTGCCCCAGAATACGCGCTCCATTATGGGCTTTCTTCAGGAGCATGCCCCCTTTTCCAATATGGACAAGGCGCACCTGGCCCTGTTTGCTGAAAATGCGACCCTGGCGTTCTATGCCGACGGTGACACGGTTGTCGGCCCAGAAGATGGCGTGATCACCACCTTTAACGTGGTGAAGCAGGGACGCATCCGTGGCGAGCGGGCGAGCCTCCGTACCGGTGAGCCGGAGACTACCTTTGAGATCAGCCAGGGGGAGAGTTTTCCACTGGCGGCGCTGATCGGTGAGCGCCCTACCCGGACACTGCACCGGGCAGTGGGCGATACCTTCTGTCTGAGCCTGGACCACGGCAATTTCATCCGACTGTTTTCCGAGAGTGAGCCGTTCCGTGACTTTTGCCTTCGCGGCGTCAGCAGTCTGCTGGATCAGGTCAATCAGCATATCCAGTCTGATGCCAGGGCGACCCTTGGCGGATCCCATTCCCTTAGCACGCCGCTGGAGCGCTTCACCCTGCGCAATCCCATTGTCTGCTCACCGGATATGCCGGTGCGTAAGGCGGTGGCGCGGATGCACGACTCCAACGTCAGCAGCATCATCGTTACCGACGACGAGCGCCGGCCCACGGGCATATTTACGCTGCGGGATCTGCGATCACTGATCGCTGAGGAGCGCGGCTCGCTGGAGACACCAGTCCATCAGGTGATGACATCCGATCCTTACCACCTGCCGGCGACAGCGGATGCGTTCGAAGCCGCGATGGTCATGGCAGAGAACCACTTTGGTCATCTCTGCGTGGTGGATGATGAGGGCCGGCTGATCGGTGTGGTGTCTGAACGGGATCTGTTTGAACTGCAGCGGGTCGACCTGGTGCATCTGGCCCGGACCATCAGTACCGCCCCGCTACTGCAGAATCTGGTGGCCGTGCGCAAGGATGTGTCCCGGCTGGTGGATACCATGCTGGCCCACGGCGCGGAGTCGGGGCAGATCGTCAGGATCATCACTACCCTGAACGACATTACCGTGCGGCGGGTGCTGGAGCTGAACCTGAAAGACCACGACCCCGGCATTCCGTTCACCTGGTTAACCTTCGGCAGTGAGGGCCGTCAGGAACAGACCCTGCTAACGGACCAGGATAACGGCATGCTGTTTTCCGTGCCCGACGGCATGACGGCGGACGAGGTGCGCAGCAAGCTGCTGCCCTTTGCCGAAGTTGTAAACCGGGAACTGGCGGAGTGCGGCTTTACCTGGTGCAAAGGCAATATCATGGCCAGCAATCCCAGGCTGTGCCTGAGCATAGCGGAATGGGACGAATGGTTTCAGCGGTTTATTGATGCTTCCACCCCTCAGAATCTCATCTACTCGTCGATTTTCCTGGATATGCGAGCGGTATTTGGTTCCGGGCAGCCCCTGCAGGACCTGCTGGACCGCGTACTGGTGCGAATCCGAAACAACGGCCTGTTCCAGCGAATGCTGGCCGAGAATGCGCTGCAGCGACGACCGCCGCTGAATATCTTCCGCGGATTTCGTTATGCGCCGGATGGAGATCGCCACAGCCTGGATCTGAAACGGCAGGGCCTGGCACCCTTTGTGGAAGCGGTGCGGGTGTTCGCGCTGGCCAATGGCATCGCTACCGCCAATACCCAGGAACGGATGAAGGAACTGGCCGAGAAGGGGATTTTCGAGGCCCGCGACGCCCAGGCCTGGCAGGACGCCTACAGTCTGATTCAGGCGATCCGGATGCGTGGCCATCAGGAACAGATGCGCCAGGGCGAGCCCCTGTCCAATTACCTCAACCCTGACGACCTGAACCCGCTGGATCGCCGCATCCTGCGGGAGTCCTTCCGTCAGGCCCAACGACTGCAGCAGAAGCTGGAACTTGCTTACCAGCTCTAGGAAGCGACGATTATGCTGGATCAGATCAGGACCTGGATGAACGTACGCCGCATCGCCCCAGCACTGCCGGATGAGCTGCGCCATCTGCCGCGGCCGGTAAAGCCTGGCGAGCAACCCCTGAAAACTCGCCGGCTTATCGTGCTTGACCTGGAAACCACGGGGCTGAACCCCGGCCGGGACAAGGTCATCGCCATCGGCGCGGTTGCCATTGAAGGGATGGCCATCCATCTGGGAGACCAGTTCGACCTGGTGCTGCACCGTCCTGAGCTGGACATCAGCGAAACGGTGCTGATTCATGGCATTGGCCCCGAAGCCCTCACCCGGGGCCACGACACGGGCGACGCGCTGATCCGACTGCTGGAATGGATGAACGGTGACCCCATTCTGGCCTTCCACAAGGCCTTTGACCGCCGGTTTCTGGAGAAAACCCTGCGCCAGGAGCTGAACTACACCCAGACCCATACCTGGCTGGACGTCGCTGACCTGATGCCTACGTTTTTCCCTCAGGCGTCCACTGGCACGCAGAAGCTGGACCACTGGATCGACTACTTCCATCTGGACATCTCTGCCCGCCACCACGCCGCTGCAGATGCCCTTGCTACCGCAGAGCTGACATTGATTGCCCTGCGCGAAGCACAGAAGCAGGGCATAACCACTCTGGGCCATCTCCGGCAACGTCTGAAAAACCACCGCAGACTTAAGGCAATGCAGCGAGCGTAGCGCAACAAAGCCGGTGCAGGGTGCAATTAACCGCAATTTACATAATTGCAGAACTTACTTAGACCTTTTGCCAATATTCATCCCACCTGCGACGCGTAAAGTCGGAATCAGTAACCAGCAGGAGAAAAATCCGTGAACAAGAATTTCCCATGGTTGCTCGACAAGGACAGCTCAGGCTCGCGGTTGCTGCAATCCCGCGTAACTGCCTCCGGGCTGACTTTGCCTTTCTCCCAATTACAAGCGTCTAAATCCTACAAAAACAAAACAGGAGACCTGTTATGTCTGACGCAAGTAGCAATGCGGTACTCTACTGGAAAGCGAACCTGCGGCTGATACTGGGCTGCCTGGTCGTCTGGGCCCTGGTGTCCTACGGTTTCGCCATTCTCCTTCGCCCCATGTTGGCGGGTATCCCGGTCGGTGGTACCGATCTCGGCTTCTGGTTTGCCCAGCAGGGCTCCATCCTGACCTTTATTTTTCTGATCTTTTTCTACGCCTGGCGCATGAACAGGCTCGATCAGAAATTCGGCCTGGACGAGGAGGAGTAATCCAATGAGTCAGTTCACGATTAACCTCATCTTCGTCGGGGGCTCATTCCTCCTGTATATCCTGATCGCCATATGGGCCAAGGCCGGCAGTACCAGCGAATTCTACGTGGCCGGGGGTGGTGTTCACCCGATCACCAACGGTGCTGCGATCGGTGCGGACTGGATGTCAGCGGCATCGTTTATTTCCATGGCGGGTTTGATTGCCGCCGGGGGTTACGCCAACTCCACCTTCCTGATGGGCTGGACCGGCGGCTATGTTCTGCTGGCAATGCTGCTGGCGCCTTATCTGCGGAAATTCGGCAAGTTCACCGTGCCCCAGTTTATCGGTGACCGCTTTTACAGCAACAAGGCCCGGATGGTGGCGGTGGTCTGTCTGATTATCGCCTCGGTCACCTATGTTATCGGTCAGATGGCCGGTGCAGGGGTCGCCTTTTCCCGGTTTATGGAGGTCGATTCCACGACCGGGCTGATTATCGCGGCAGTGGTCGTCTTCATTTATGCCGTTCTCGGGGGTATGAAAGGGATCACCTATACCCAGGTAGCCCAGTACTGCGTGCTGATCGTTGCCTATACTATTCCGGCGATCTTTATTGCGATCGAACTGACCGGCAATCCTATTCCGCCGATTGCCATGTTCTCAGAGCATACCCAGTCCGGCATGCCGGTCCTGGATACCCTGAATCAGATCGTGACAGATCTTGGCTTCCGGGAGTACACGGCGGACGTCAGCAACAAGCTCAACATGGTGCTCTTTACCTTGACACTAATGGTGGGCACAGCCGGTCTGCCTCACGTTATCATCCGGTTTTTTACCGTACCCAAAGTGGCCGACGCCCGCTGGTCTGCTGGCTGGGCGCTGGTGTTTATTGCCCTGCTCTACCTGACCGCCCCGGCCGTTGCTTCCATGGCCCGTCTGAATCTGATGACCACCATTTACCCTCAGGGCACGGCGGAAGAGCCCATCGAATACAGTGAGCGCCCCGGCTGGATGCGAACCTGGGAAGAAACCGGTCTCATTGTTTTTGAAGATAAAAATAATGACGGTCGCATTCAGGTCTATAACGATGCCAATGAGGATTACGCCAGCACCGTCGCTGCTGAGCGCGGCTGGCAGGGCAATGAGCTGGAAGTGAGCAATGACATCCTGGTCCTGGCCAATCCTGAGATCGCGGGCCTGCCGGGGTGGGTTATCGGCCTGATCGCCGCCGGCGGCCTGGCTGCCGCGTTATCAACCGCCGCGGGGCTGTTGCTGGCGATTTCATCCGCAGTCAGCCATGACCTCATCAAGGGCTCGATCAATCCGGGTATCTCCGAAAAAGGTGAACTGCTGGCCGCCCGGATTTCCATGGCGCTTGCCATCATCGTAGCGACATGGCTTGGGGCCAATCCGCCCGGCTTTGCGGCGCAGGTGGTAGCCCTTGCCTTTGGCATTGCAGCTGCGTCGCTGTTCCCGGCTCTGATGATGGGCATCTTCTCCAAACGCGTTAACGATATTGGCGCTGTCAGCGGTATGCTGGCTGGTCTCATCGTCACACTTGTGTATATCTTCACCTACAAGGGCTGGTTCTTCATTCCTGGCACCAATATGTTGCCCGACACACCCGAGGCCTGGGTGCTGGGCATTTCGCCCATGTCCATCGGCGCAGTCGGGGCTCTCGTCAACTTTGCGGTGGCCTTCGCGGTCTCTAACGCTACTGAGGCTCCGCCGGTTGAGATCCAGAAACTGGTTGAAAGCGTCCGCTACCCCCGGGGCGCTGGCAAGGCACTGGATCACTAAGACATAATACGCCCGTATTCAGACACAATCTGAGCGGGCCTGATCCCGGACGGGCCTCCTGACACGGAGGCCCGTTTCGTTACCGGGCCTGAAAAAACCCACCCATCTGCTCCGGATGCCGGGCTTGCCAGGCCACCCAGAGGAAGGTTTATGTTGTGGAACTTTATCGCCACCATCATCTGTGGCCTGGGCGCTGCGGGAATAGCCATGAGCATCCGCACCATGACCCGCAAACGGGCGCCACGATGGCTTATCCCGGTGTTTGCCGGCCTGGGCATGATGGGTTTCCAGATCTATATGGAATACAACTGGTATGAGCAGATGACCCATCGCCTTCCTGAGCCGGCGGTGGTGGTCAGTACCGAGTCGGCGGCGGAGTTCTGGCGCCCCTGGAGTTTTTTTGTCGCTCAGATCAATCGCATAACGGTACTGGACCGGGCCAGTCTGCAGCGCGCACCTGCCGGACCGGATACCCAGGAGTTCATGCTTTACCACTTCCGCCAGACCTACGGCGGTCGCGTTTCCCATGGCCGCTGGCTCCTGCACTGCCCGACCCGGGAACTGGTGGCGGTGTCAGAGACCGGAGAGCCCGATCCCGGCCAGGTGAGGCGCCTGACCCGGGACGATCGACTGTTCCAGGAAGTCTGTCACTGAACTGATGTCGCCGACGGAGCGTTGTGGCAATGATCAATGTCTGGCTGCTGATCGTCATTTCCATCGCCTACATCTCTCTGCTGTTTGCGATTGCGTGGGCGGGTGACCGGCACCCAGGGCTGTACCGTAACGGCGTTGTCCGCCCGCAGATCTACGCCCTGTCACTGGCAGTGTATTTCACTTCCTGGACCTTTTACGGCGCGGTGGGCCGGGCGACCCAGGAGGGCTTTGGTTTCCTGCCCATCTACCTCGGGCCACTGCTGGTATTTCTCTTCGGCGCGCCGCTGCTGCGCCGCATTATCTATATCAGTAAACGCAGTAACAGCACGTCGATTGCGGACTTTATCGCCTCCCGGTATGGCAAGTCCCAGTCCCTGGCGGCGCTGATTGCGGTCTTCGCGCTGATCGGCAGCGTGCCTTATATCGCGTTACAGCTGAAGGCCATTTCACTGGGCTTCAGTGTGTTATCCGAAAGCGGTTCCGGCGGTTCCCATCAGGCGGCGTGGAGCGACTCCGCCTGGTATATCACCCTGGTACTGGCGGTGTTCACCGTCCTGTTCGGTACCCGGCATCTGGAATCCACGGAACACCATCGGGGCATGATTCAGGCGGTCGCCTTTGAGTCTCTGGTGAAGCTGATCGCCTTCGTGGCGGTCGGGCTGTTCGTCGGCTATGGCATGTACAACGGTTTCGGCGAGCTGATGACCGGCGTCCGGGAGGCCGATCTGCTCGGTCAGTTGACCTGGGAGGGTATCGAGGCCCCGGCATTTATCACCCAGACCATCGTTTCCATGCTGGCCATTCTGTGCCTGCCACGGCAGTTCCACGTCATGGTAGTGGAGAATGCCGATTACCGGGACTTCAACACGGCCCGCTGGGCCATGCCCGCCTACCTGATCATCGCCAGTGCCTTTGTGCTTCCCATCGCGGCTGCCGGTCTGCTGCATGCAGACAGCGATGGCGTAAACCCGGATATGCTGACCCTCACCTTGCCCATTATGGAAGGCCAGACCTGGCTGGCCATTCTGGCATTTCTGGGGGGCGGCTCGGCAGCAGCGGCCATGGTGATTGTCTGCTCCGTTGCCATTGCCACCATGGTCAGCAACGAAATCGTCATGCCGGGGCTGCTGAAGTTTTTCAGGCTGCGGATGAACCAGCGTGCCGACCTCAGCCGCCTGCTGCTGCGTATCCGCCGCGTCACCATCTTTCTGGTAATGCTCACGGCCTACGGGTTTTACCGCCTGGCCGGGGCGGACTACAGCCTGACGGCCTTTGGCCTGCTGTCATTCGCGGCCGCTGCGCAGTTCGGGCCATCCCTGGTGGGTGGAATTATCTGGCGCCGGGGCAACTACAATGGCGCGATCTGGGGTCTGGCACTGGGTTTCGCCATCTGGTGCTACACCTTGCTGATTCCCGCCCTTGCCTCCACCGGCTGGCTGAGCGATACCCTGATTGAGCAGGGTCTCTGGGGCCTCAGCTGGACCCGCCCTACTGCCCTGCTGGGGCTGGAACTGGACATGATCAGCCACGGCATCGTCTGGTCACTGGGTATCAATACGCTGGTTTACATACTGCTGTCCCTGACCACCCGCCAACGGGTGCGGGAAAAGATCCAGATTGCCTCTTTCTTCCAGGACCCTAATCCCAAGGCGGAAACCGCTCATCAACAGGCCTGGCAAGGTGAGATCTCCACCGCCGATTTACTGGCGCTGGCTGAGCGCTTTATGGGCGAGGAACGAGCCGAAGCCCTGTTCACCAACTATGAGCGGCGCAACGCCATCCGGCTGTCGCCGCAACGGGCCGCCAGTACCCACCTGATGCGGTATATCGAGCGTCAACTGGCGTCTGTCATTGGTGCCTCTACCGCCAGGGTCGTGCTGGAATCCACCCTCACCGGCCGCGATATGCAGATCGAGGACGTGGTCAGCATCGTCGATGAAGCATCCCAGGCCATGACGTTCAGCCGTGAGCTGCTGCAGTCTGCCATCGAGAATATCAGCCTGGGGGTTTCCGTGGTTAACCACCAGCAGCAACTGGTGGTCTGGAACCGCCGCTACCTGGAGCTGTTCTCCTATCCCCGGGGCTATGTGCGAGCCGGCCGGCCGATCCAGGACCTGATGCGCTATAACCTGACCAGTGCCAACCTGCCGGCCCGCCGCATCGACCAGATCATCCAGGAGCGCTGCGACGCCATGCAGCTTGGCCAGCCCATGTCCTACGAGCGTCACCGGCCAGACGGCACGGTACTGCAGATTGAAGGCAGCCCCATTCCCGGCGGCGGTTACGTGACGACCTTCCAGGACATTACCTCCATGCGACGAACGGAACACGCGCTCAAGGAGACCAATATCTATCTGGAACAACGGGTGAAGGAGCGCACACAGGAGCTGCAGGTCATCAACGAACAGATGCTCAAGGCGAAATCTGTCGCCGAACAGGCGAACCAGGGTAAAACCCGCTTCCTCGCCTCCGCCAGCCACGACCTGCTGCAGCCGCTCAATGCCGCCCGTCTGTTTACTTCTGCGCTACAGAACAAAGTGATTACTGAGGAAGCCCGTGAGCTGGCAAGCCATCTGGACAGTGCCCTGGGCGCTGCCGAGGAAATCATCAGTACCCTGCTGGATATTTCCAAGCTGGACGCGGGCGCCCTGGAACCCGACATCACCACCTTCCCCATCAACGATATGCTGCGCCATCTGGCGACGGAGTTCAGCGCCATCGCCGCCGATCAGGAGCTGTCCCTTAAAGTCGTGCCCAGTTCTGGCTGGGTCACCTCCGATGCCAAACTGCTGCGGCGGGCGGTACAGAACCTGCTGTCCAATGCCATCCGCTATACCAACAGCGGCGGGCGGGTTCTGCTGGGATGTCGGCGACTCAAGGGCTATTTAAGGATCGAAGTCTGGGATACCGGGCCCGGCATTCCTGATGATCAGCTTGAGTCCATCTTTGAAGAGTTTCGCCGCCTGCGTCCGGGCCGGGACAAGAAAGGGCTGGGCCTGGGGCTGGCGATTGTTGACCGGATCAGCAGTACCCTGGGCCATCCTGTCAACGTGACTTCCCGGGTTGGCCGGGGCAGTACCTTTACCATCACCGTGCCCACGGCCCCGTCGGGCGTTCACGATGCCCGTGAAGCCCGGCCGTCCGGCAGCACCCGTGGCCTCGCCAGCCTGAAGGGCCTGAAAGTGCTATGCATCGATAACGACGCACAGATACTTGAAGGCATGCAGGCGTTACTGCAGAACTGGTCCTGCCACACCCTCACGGCCCTCAGCCTGGAGGACGCCCGGGAGGTACTGCAGAGCCGGCAGCCGGACATCATCCTTGCGGACTACCAACTGGACGATGACCGCAACGGCCTGGATGCCATGGACGCGCTGCAGGAAGATTTCAACGCCAGCATACCGGGTATACTGATCACCGGTTATCTCGGAGAAGAGGTGCGGGACGAAGCAACCCGCCGGGGTTACCATATACTGTATAAACCCTTGAAACCTGCCGCCCTGCGGGCGCTGGTCAACAAACTGGTCAAGAAACGCCCATGATCAAGACGTCCGGGGAACCCAACTATTCCGCGATCCTGCGCAAACTCCGCTTTCTGGTAGCGGACGACTTCGAGAACTTCCGCAATTCCATGCGCCAGATGCTGCGCTCGCTGGGCGCCGAAAAAATCGAACTGGCCCATAACGGCGCTGCGGCGGTACAGCGATGCGCCTGGGATCAGTTTGATGTGGTGCTGTGCAACTACAATCTGGGAGAAGGCAAAAGCGGCCAGCATGTGCTCGAGGAGCTTCGCCACCGCAAGCTTTTGCGGCATTCCTCACTGTTTCTGATGGTCACCGCAGAAACCTCCCGGGAAATGGTCATGGGCGCCCGTGAGTATCATCCGGACGCCTACCTCACCAAACCGATTAACCGGGCCATGCTGGAGAAACGGTTGGGGGTACTGGCGGAGCGGCGTGAGGCGCTGCTGCCGATCACCCGGGCCATGGACCTGGAAGATCCGCCAGAGGCTATCCGCGAATGCCTGGCATTGCTGCCCCACCATCGCCGACACCGGTCGTGGATCTTCAGGACCCTGGCGGAGCTCTATATCCAGGTGGGCGACCACGGCCAGGCCCGTAAGATCTACGACGACATCCTCAGCCAGCGGTCACTGTCCTGGGCCCGGCTCGGCAAGGCCCGGGTACTGCTGAACGAAGACTACCTGGACGAAGCCAGAACCGCGTTACAGCAACTGATTGAAGATCACCCGGACTATCTGGAGGCCTACGACCTCCTCGCCGAGGCACTGCGCCGGACGGGCAAGCCCAAGGGGGCGCAGAAACTGCTTCAGCAGGCGGCAGAACTTTCCCCCAACGCCCTGCTCCGGCAACGGGACCTGGCCCAGCTGGCGGCCCGGAACCAGGATATCGATACCGCCGCCGACGCCTGGCGCCGTACCGTGAACCTGGGAACCTGGTCTGTACACGACAACCCGGACCATCACCTGGCCCTGAGCCGGTCACTGACAGACCTCAGTGAGGGTGATCCCACCGGCGAAGGCAAGGAGTACGGGGATGAAGCGGTGCGGGTTCTCAAACAACTTGAACGGAAGTTCCCCGACGCCCCGGATATCGCCCCGCGGACCCAACTGGTGCGGGCACGCATTCTGGCTTCCCGGGGTAATCGCACCAAAGCGCTGAAATTCCTGCAGGAAGCCCAGGCGGCGCTACCGGAGGACAAGCTCTCCGTCGACGCCGGCCTCGACCTGGCTAAAACCCTGTACCGGGTTGGCATGAACCGCGAGGCTGAGCAACTGCTGGGCTCTCTTGCCCAACGTTACGAACATGAACCCGATGCGCTGGCGGATATCGAAAACCTGCTGGATGAACCTGTGGGCCTGCAACAACGCCTGCAGGCCCGGTCCCTGAACCGGGACGGCATTCAGGCCTACGAACAGGGCGACCTTGCCACCGCCGCCCGGCTGTTTGAGCAGGCGCTGGAAATCGTTCCCAGCCATGCGGCCCTGAATCTCAACCTGGTACAGATTCGCATGAAGCAACTGGAAGACAAGGATGACGCGGTCAATCGCCAGCAGGCTCTGGGTCAATGCCAGCGCTGTCTGGAAAGCCTTGAAAATCTGCCGCCCCAACATCGCCAGCATCGACGCTACCTGGCCATGAAACGAAAACTGGAGCAATTCAATGAGTGATCAGCGCCCGTCGTCCGATGACCCGCGAAAAATCGAAGCCCCGGATTTCTCCATGGTGATCGCTTCGGCGGTTCACGATATGAAGAACTCCCTTGGTATGCTGCTGAGCACTTTGGACGACCTGCGGGAAGAAAAGCCCGCGGAGCTGGACGGCAACCCCCGCTTCAACAGTCTCCAGTACGAAGCAGAGCGGGTACACAGCGATCTGGTGCAGTTACTGGGCATCTACCGCCTTGGCGAACAAAAGCTCTCTGCCCACTCGGACGAGCACTATGTAGCGGAATTTCTGCAGGAACAACTGGCCCGCCACGAAGGACTGCTACAGGGTTACGGCGTCAGCTACGAGCTCGACGCCGACGATGATATTGTCGGATTCTTCGATGACGAACTGCTCTCCGGTGTCATCGCCAGCGCCCTTAATAACGCCATCCGCTACACCCGCAGCAAACTGATCCTGGCGGCGCGGGAAGACCAGGGCTGGCTGGTGCTGAGCATTGAAGATGACGGCAAGGGCTATCCGCCCCAAATGCGTGAAGCCAGCGACGCCCTCCTGCGAGCGCTAGACTTCAGCACCGGCTCCACCAGCCTGGGGCTCTATTTTGCCGCGGCCATTGCCCGGCTGCATCAGAATCACGGCAAGCATGGCAAGATACATATCCACAACAACGGCAGTCTGGGCGGCGGCGTCTTTGAAATATGGCTGCCATGACGTGGTTTGGCGAGGGTGTCACAAGCAAATTCAGCAACCTGTGCCACAATTTAGCGATCGCTTACTTGAATTGACCCAGGCCCGGGACTAACGTGGTCAGAGCCTTCAGGGACGGAACACTGCACCTTCGCAGGACAACGAGGGCCTTCGTATCAACAGGGAGAACACCATGCCCCGCGGCAACGCACTCATCGTTGATGATTCCTCTACGGCGAGAATCATTCTCGCCCGACTGTTGGAAAAGGCCGACCTGACCAGTAAAGGCGTCGGCTCCGCCGAAGAGGCCCTGAGCCTGGTGCACCAGGAACATTTTGACCTGATTTTCCTGGACCACCTGTTACCGGGCATGGATGGCTTCGAGGCTCTGGAAAAGCTGAAAAGCCAACCGGAAACCCGGGACATTCCCGTGTTCATGTACACCTCACAGAATGCCGATCGCTACCTGCAGGACGCCCGGGCCCGGGGTGCCGCCGGCGTGATTGGCAAGCAGGTGGAGCGTGAACAGCTGATCCGCATGATTGACGCCATTCTGGCAGAAGGCGACGATGAGGAGCCCTACTTCACCGCTCCCGAAATGAGCGCCTACCAAACCGTCTCAGACCTGTCTTCCCTGCGTAAGCTGACGGGCCGGCTATCGACCCTGGAAATCGCCTACGAAGAGGCCAACGAAGATATCCGCGCCATGAAACAGCATATGGCCCGGGTCGACGCCCGTTTTCAGGAAGAGCTGGAAACCCGCATCGGCGGAATGCGCCGGCTGTGGATGTTCACCACCGTGGTCTTTGTACTGGTAGCCCTGTTTCTTGGCCTGCAGATTAACAGCGTGGCAGAGACCGTCGACGGTCTGACGGCGCAACTGGGACTGATCACCCAGATGATCGGCGGCATGATGGAGCTGGTCAGCGGCGGCGGTGGTGGCTAATCGCCACGCCCGGCCGCTGCGTCTCGGTCCGAGGGTGACCGCTGACTAGAGATTGAGCACATCAAGGCGGCCATAATCCGGCTCCGCCCCAGCCATCTGCGCCTCACCGGCCTGCCGCGAACGTCCTTGCACAAAGTCATACAGACGGGGATCCGCCAGATGCGACGGTTCGACGTGGCACATGGCGCGGAACATGGTTTCGATTCTCCCCGGATGCTGTTTATCCCACGCCTGAAGCATCTCCTTGACCACTTGCCGCTGCAGGTTTTCCTGTGAACCGCAGAGATTGCAGGGAATGATCGGGTATTGCCGCAGGGCCGCAAAACGTGCAATGTCTTTCTCACGGCTGTAGGCCAGCGGACGAATCACGGTATTGCGGCCATCATCACTGAACAGCTTGGGCGGCATGGACTTCATCTTGCCGCCATAGAACAGGTTCAGGAACAGCGTCTCCAGCAGGTCGTCCCGATGATGGCCCAGGGCAATCTTGGTGATCCGGTGCTCTTCGGCGAAGTTGTAAAGAATGCCACGGCGAAGGCGGGAGCACAGGCCACAGGTGGTCTTGCCCTCGGGCACCTTGTCTCGAACGATGCTATAGGTGTCCTTTTCGATAATGTGGTACTCAATGCCCAGCCCAGACAGGTATTCCGGCAACACATGTTCCGGGAACTCCGGCTGCTTCTGATCCAGATTCACCGCAATCAGCTCGAACGGCACCGGCGCACTTTTCTGCAGGTTCATCAGGATTTCCAGCATGGTGTAGGAATCCTTGCCCCCGGACAGGCAGACCATCACCCGGTCTCCGGCCTCAATCATCCTGAAGTCCTGGATCGCCTGTCCGGCTTCCCGGCGCAGCCGTTTCTGCAGCTTGTTGAGCTCCAGCTTGCGCTTACGCGCTGCCTCATCAAGGGGAGTGTCGGAGAGAGCGTCCGGGGTCATTACGTCTGCCATGATTAACCTGCAGCCATGTGGAAATGGGGTGTAGGGACAAAAACGCGGCGATTATACCGGAGCCAGACTGGTCAAGTCAGGCCCTGTTTCCGCCTCACCCACGGCTATCCGGGCCACCATGAACCACCGGCAGCTTGGGCTTGTGCCCGGTCTGGCCTACCATAAGCCCATGACAGATTCCCCGACACCTCCGCCGCCGGTCGACCCATCCCTTAACGGCGACGCCAGCCTGGCGCTGGAGCATCTTGTGCAGCGGCTGATGGCCGCTGTCGAAGCCTGCCTGCGGCAAAGCGGAACCCTGAGCGAACTGGAGCTGATCCGCCAGTTACAGGCCCCGCCCTGGGAGCTGATCGGCCGCGTCAATTACGCGGATCCATCAGCGCTCTACCCGGTGCATTTTCTGATCTTCCACACCCTGTATCGTCTGCGGGATGAGCTGGCCGCTGACGGCGAAACAATCAGCCTGTCGCCGCTGGCCATCAGTCTGACGTCGGCCGATGTGGTCGCCGGCACCGGACTTCCCGACCGCCCCGATCCCCTGCGGGACTTCTACCTGGACCTGAACCAGTACCATATGGAGGCGGAGGAAGTTCTGCGCATGGTGGATGACTTTTACGCCGGCCGGATATCGGCCCGACCCGCCGATAGTGAGGCAGAACAGGCAGCGGTCGTGCTGGGCTTTGAGAGCCTGCCGGCCCGGTTCGATGAGGTAAAACACCGCTTTCGCCGTGTGGTGATGCATGCCCATCCGGACCGCGGCGGCAGCACCGCGGAGGTGCAACAGGTGAACCAGGCATTCGCCGTTCTACGGCATTATTTTCGTCAGGGAGAAGTCCGATGATACAAAGGCTGTTGATTGCAGCGACGCTGACGCTCGCCCCCATCATTGCCAGGGCCGATCTGGTTGTCCTTCAGTACCATCATATCAGCGACCAGACACCCGCAAGCACCAGCACCACAACGGCGTTGTTTGCGACCCACCTTGAGCGTATCCGCCAACTGGAACTGGAGGTAGTCTCTCTGGAAGCGGGCACTCGCGCTGCGCTGGCGGGCGAGCTGAATGACCGACAGCAACTGGCCATTACCTTCGACGACGCCTACACCTCGGTGTGGACGACGGCTGCCCCGATGCTGGAAGACGCCGGTTATCCCTATACCATTTTTGTAGACACCGCCTCGGTTGGCCAGCCGGGATATATGACCTGGGATCAGCTCAAACAGGCCAGCCAGCGGCAGGGTGTCACGGTTGCCAACCACAGTCATGGCCACGGCCATCTGGCGAAACGACCCGAGGAGTCCGCCAGCGCCTGGCATGAGCGCGCCAGTGACAGCCTGGATCAGGCCCAGGCCCTGCTGGAAACCAACCTGGGCGAGGCACCGCCGCTGTTCGCCTATCCCTATGGCGAGTACGACCAGGCACTGGAGCAGTTAGTGGATGACCGTGGCTGGCTGGCCTATGGTCAGCAATCCGGCGCCATTGGCGAAACCTCCGATGCCAGCCGCCTGCCCCGGTTCCCCATGGCCACCGCTTATGGCCAGCCGGAGAGCCTGAATGACAAACTGCGCAGTCGCGCCCTACCGGTATCCGCCAGTGATCTGCCCGACGGCATTCTGGACGACAATCCGCCGGAACTCTCCCTCACGCTGCCAGCAGGTCTCCGACCGGACGCCCTGACCTGCTTCGGCTCCGGCCAGGGCCGCCTCCCGGTCGCTGTTGACGGGCAGAGAGTCACAGTACGGGCACCGAAAGCCTTCAACAGCCGGCGTTTTCGGTACAACTGCACTTACCCCGCCGGTAACGGACAGTTTTACTGGCTCTCCCA
>CAZHAY010000049.1:0-19565 GCA_964530545.1 uncultured Marinobacter sp. | reverse complement strand
CACGAATCGCCTGGATCGCGTAGTCGCAGGGCTCGGGGTCGCCCGGGCCGTTGGATAGGAAAATACCGTCGGGATTCATGGCCAACACTTCTGACGCGGGCGTTTCCGCGGGCACAACCGTCAGGTCACACCCTCTGCCCGCCAGAATCCGCAGAATATTACGTTTAACGCCGTAGTCCCAGGCCACCACCTTGAAGCGGTTCTCCGTCCGCTTGCCGTAGCCCTCACCCAGTACCCACTCGGTTTCATCCCAGTTGCCGATATCCTTGCGGCTGACTTCCTTTGCCAGGTCCATGCCCTTGAGTCCGGGAAATTTCTGTGCCAGTTCCAGCGCGCGTTCACTGCTGGCGTTCTTGCCCGCCACAATGGCGCCGCCCACTGCGCCCTTCTCCCGCAGGATGCGGGTCAGCCGGCGGGTATCGATCTCAGCAATACCAATTTTGCCGGATTCTTTCAGGTATTCAGCTAACGTCTTCTGGCTGCGCCAGTTACTGGCCAGCAGCGGCAGGTCACGGATAATCAGCCCTGCGGCCTGGATGCCGTCGGACTCGGAGTCTTCGTCATTAATGCCGGTATTGCCAATATGAGGATAGGTCAGGGTGACAATCTGTCGGGCGTAGGAGGGATCGGTGAGGATTTCCTGGTAGCCGGTCATGGCGGTGTTGAAAACGACTTCGCCGCTGGTTTCTCCTTCAGCGCCAATGGCGACGCCATGAAACAGGCTTCCGTCTGCGAGTGCAAGGATGGCAGGTATACTCAAGGCTTGTATCCTCAATCGGGTTCGTTTGGGCGAACAGGAACGCAAGCGCAAATTCAGGTCGCAAAAAAGCGAGAGGGGGTTTTTGCCCCGTCCCGCTTTAATGTTCCGCCGTCA
The DNA here is from genome assembly GCA_964530545.1 of uncultured Marinobacter sp. GTDB lineage: Bacteria > Pseudomonadota > Gammaproteobacteria > Pseudomonadales > Oleiphilaceae > Marinobacter. The sequence goes on along the minus strand of CAZHAY010000049.1, from coordinate 18,691 downwards.
GGAATAATCCAGACCCCGGGCGGGCTTTGTCATTGGCTACGCTTGGTGCAGTTAAATCGCCGTATTGTAAAAAATCCCGGCCTTCGTGTCCATGGAAATGACCATTGTCATCGTGTGGGGTTTCTTTAGTAAGAACTTTCTCCGGCCACAAAAACCTGTGTTAGTCCTTAAGCCCCAACACATCCTGCATATCGTAAAGCCCTGCTGGCTTGCCTTCCAGCCAGCGGGCGGCGCGGATGGCGCCTTGGGCGAAGGTCATCCGGCTGCTGGCCTTGTGGGTAATCTCGATGCGCTCGCCCATGGTGGCGAACAACACCGTGTGGTCACCGACCACATCGCCGGCGCGGATGGTTTCGAAGCCGATTTCCTTCTGCGAGCGCTCACCAGTAAAGCCTTCCCGGCCATAGACCGCGCACACCTTGAGATCACGCCCCAGTGCATCGGCAACCACTTCTCCCAGCCTGAGGGCCGTTCCGGAAGGGGCATCCTTCTTATGGCGATGATGGGCTTCAATGATTTCCACGTCGTAATCATCACCCAGCACCGACGCCGCCTTGTGTAACAGATCCAGCATCACGTTGATGCCCACACTCATATTAGGTGCAAACACGACCGGGATCTTTTCGGCGGCTATCCTGACCTGCTCTTTCTCGGCCTCGGTCATGCCGGTCGTTCCGATAATGATGGCCTTACCGTGGCGACTGCAGAATGCCAGGTTCTCCAGGGTCAGATCCGGAAAGGTAAAGTCGATCAGGACGTCAAACGCATCTTTCACATCTTCGACCTGGCCGGCCAGAGCAACGCTGTTTTTGCCGATCCCTGTCATTTCACCCGCGTCGGCGCCCACCAGGGAGCTTTCGGGGTGAACAACAGCGGCTCCAAGTGTGAGATCGTCGGCCTCGTCAATGGCTTCAATCAGCACCTTACCCATGCGCCCTGCGGCACCGGTCACTGCTATCCGTGTCATGGCGGACCTCAGAATTTCATTTCATCAAAGAAGCTTTTCACACCCTCAAACCAGGACGTCTTGCGGGGTGCGTGATTGTTGCCGTTGTTGCCATCCAGGGTTTCCTGGAACTGTTCCAGCAGGTCTTTCTGCTTCCGGGTCAGATTGACCGGCGTCTCCACAATAACCCGGCACAGCAGATCACCAGCGGGGCCGCCACGTACTGGCGCTACGCCCTTGTTGCGCAGGCGGAACAGCTTGCCGGTCTGGGTTTCTTCCGGAATCTTCAGTTTGACGCGGCCATCCAGAGTCGGCACTTCAAGCTCACCCCCGAGGGCGGCATCAACAATGCTGATGGGAACCTCACAATAGAGGTTACGGCCATCGCGGGTGAAAATAGAGTGTTCGCGCACGGAAATCTGTACGTACAGGTCGCCGGACGGCCCCCCATCGACCCCCATTTCGCCCTCACCAGAGAGCCGGATGCGGTCGCCGGTATCCACCCCGGGCGGAACCTTGACCGACAGGGTCTTTTCTTCCTGAAGCCGACCCGCACCCTGACATTTTTTACAGGGATTCTTGATGATCTGGCCGCTCCCCCTGCAGGTGGGACAGGCCTGCTGGACGGTAAAGAAGCCCTGCTGCATGCGAACCTGACCCATACCCTTACAGGTGCCACAGGTTTCCGGGCGGGAACCTTTTTCGGCACCACTGCCGTCACAGAGATCGCACTCCACATGGCCCGGGACGCGGATTTTTACCGTGGTACCGTGAACGGCCTCTTCCAGGTCCAGCTCCAGGGTATAACGAAGGTCCGCACCACGGTTCGAGCGACCGCGACCGCTGCCCCCGAAGATATCGCCGAACACATCTCCAAAAATGTCGGAAAAGCTCGCGCCACCACTGCCAAATCCACCGGCCTGGCCGTCGACACCGGCGTGGCCGAACTGGTCATAGGCGGCCCGCTTGTTGGGGTCCATCAGCACATCGTAGGCTTCGGTGGCCTCCTTGAACTTCGTTTCGGCGTCTGCGTCGTCCGGGTTACGGTCTGGATGGTACTTCATGGCGAGCTTGCGATACGCTCGCTTGATCTCCTTCTCGTCCGTATCCCGGGTGACGCCGAGAACGTCGTAGTAGTCACGTTTGGCCATGCTGGAAAAACCCTGTTAAAACCTGTCGGTGCTTACTGAAAAACCGGTCCTGTATCGACGGGACCCGGTGCTCTGAAAGGCAGAAAACGCGGGAGCTTCCGCTCCCGCGTTGTTCGCTTGCTGACGGCGCGATTAGCGCTTGTCTTCGTCTTTGACTTCTTCGAACTCGGCATCTACCGCATCGTCTGCGCCACTGCCCTGCTCTTCGCCACCAGCCTGCTGAGCCTGGTCGCTCTGATCGGAATACATCTTCTGGGCCAGCTCACCGGAAACTTCAGTCAGCTTCTGGGTTTTGGCCTCGATGTCATCCTTGTCAGAACCTTCCAGGGCCTCTTCAAGCTCCTTGATGGCGGCTTCGATATTTTCTTTCTCGCTGTCGGTGACCTTGTCCGCCGCATCTGTCAGGGTCTTGCGCACGGCGTGCACCATGGCATCCCCCTGGTTACGAGCCTGAACCAGCTCCTCGAACTTGCGATCTTCCTCGGCATTAGCCTCGGCGTCGCTGACCATCTTCTCGATTTCGTCATCGTTAAGGCCGGAAGAGGCTTTGATCACGATGGACTGCTCCTTGCCGGTCGCCTTGTCTTTGGCGGACACGTTCAGGATACCGTTGGCATCGATGTCGAAGGTTACCTCAATCTGCGGCACACCACGGGGCGACGGCGGAATGTCTGCCAGGTCGAAACGGCCCAGTGACTTGTTTTGGGAGGCCTGTTTGCGCTCACCCTGCACCACATGAATGGTGACTGCGGTCTGGTTGTCATCCGCTGTCGAGAACGTCTGCGACTTCTTGGTCGGAATGGTGGTGTTCTTCTCGATCAGTGGTGTAGCTACGCCACCCATGGTCTCGATGCCCAGGGTCAGCGGAGTCACGTCCAGCAACAGAACGTCTTTCACGTCACCCGACAGTACGGCGCCCTGAATAGCGGCACCCATAGCCACAGCTTCATCCGGGTTAACGTCCTTGCGGGCTTCCTTGCCGAAGAAGTTTTTAACTTTTTCCTGCACCAGCGGCATACGGGTCTGGCCGCCGACAAGGATCACTTCGTCGACTTCGCTCGCGGACAGGCCAGCGTCTTTCAACGCCACTTTACAGGGCTCGAGACTGCGATCAACCAGGTCTTCAACCAGTGACTCCAGCTTGGCACGGGTCAGCTTTACGTTCATGTGCTTCGGACCGGACTGGTCCGCCGTGATGTACGGCAGGTTGACGTCGGTCTGCTGACTGCTGGACAGCTCGATCTTGGCCTTCTCGGCCGCTTCCTTCAGGCGCTGCATGGCCAGGGAATCGCCCCGCAGGTCGATGCCGCTGTCCTTCTTGAACTGATCGGCCAGGTATTCGATGATCTTGAGGTCAAAGTCCTCACCACCCAGGAAGGTGTCACCGTTGGTGGCCAGCACTTCAAACTGGTGCTCGCCGTCCACGTCGGCAATCTCGATGATGGACAGGTCAAAGGTACCACCACCCAGGTCATAAACGGCCACGGTACGGTCGCCGGTCTGCTTGTCCATGCCATAGGCCAGGGCCGCTGCAGTCGGCTCGTTGATGATCCGCTTTACTTCCAGGCCAGCAATGCGACCAGCATCCTTGGTTGCCTGACGCTGACTGTCGTTAAAGTAGGCCGGCACAGTGATTACCGCCTGGGTTACTTTTTCACCCAGGTAGTCTTCAGCGGTCTTTTTCATCTTCTTAAGCACTTCCGCAGAAACCTGCGGCGGCGCCATCTTTTCGCCCTTCACTTCAACCCAGGCGTCGCCGTTGTCAGCCTTGGCAATTTTGTAGGGCACCATCTGGATATCTTTCTGCACCACGTCGTCTTCAAAACGACGACCGATCAGGCGCTTGATAGCATAAACCGTGTTGTTCGGGTTGGTGACTGCCTGGCGCTTGGCCGACTGACCCACCAGGGTTTCGCCATCGTCGGTATAGGCGATGATGGAGGGCGTCGTGCGATCGCCTTCGGCGTTTTCAATCACCTTGACCTTGTCTCCATCCATGATGGCGACACAGGAGTTGGTCGTACCCAGGTCGATACCGATAATTTTACTCATGTAGTTACTCCAGTTAGCTGTTCAGTCCGAATACCGTGGAATCCGGGTTGCTCTGATTCATTACCAGCGCTGAGCCGGCTGTTGACTGTTACTGCCTATATTTGGCGCCGAAGGCAGTTTTTCAAGCCTGCTCATCAATTTTCGGCGCATCATTGGCTCTGGCAACCACTACCATCGCCGGACGAACCAGCCGCTCATTCAGGGTGTAGCCCTTCTGAACGACTGACACCACAGAGTTCGGCTCCGCATCCGGAGCGGGCACCATGGACATGGCTTCGTGCAGCTGGGGATCAAACGGCTCACCCACCGGATTGACCTGCTGCACCTTGAATTTGCCCAGACTTTTGAGGAACAGGTCCAGCGTCATCTCTACGCCTTCGCGGATCGAAGCCACCACTTCGTCACCGCCCTGACGGTTTTCTGTGCTTTCCACTGCTTTCTCAAGGCTGTCTACCACTGGCAACAGTTCCTTGACGAACTTTTCCAGGGCAAACTTGTGTGCCTTCTCCACATCTATCTCGGCACGACGACGCACGTTCTGCATCTCGGCCTGCAGTCGCAGCATCTGATCCTGCAACTCCTGAATGCGGCCGTCTGCGGAGTCCGCATCGGTTTCCGGATCGGGGGCGCCCCCCCCCTGCTGCTCAGCTACCGGCTCACCGGCGCGCTCTTCTGCCTTCAGTTCCTCGTCGACATTCTCGTTGCGATTCTCGTCAGCGCTCATCAGCTACTCCCGCTTGTGTCTGAGTGCGCGGCACGCCGCGCCTCCGTTGAGATCAAATCTGGTTGACGGTAAAAACTTGCAACGGATATGGGGCTCAAACAATCCCTTTCAACCGTTCCTGCTTCACAGAAATTACACTACTGTGTTTGCATACAGGCTTTTTGCTGTATATATTCACAGCTACTGTATAAGACAACAGTGCTTGTGACTCAGGGAGACACCGCATGCTGACGCAACTTACGGTTTCCAACTACGCCATCGCAGAAAGGGTGGAGCTGCAATTCCAGAAAGGCATGACTGCCCTCACCGGCGAGACCGGGGCCGGCAAGTCGATTGTGCTGGACGCACTTGGACTGGCCATGGGTGGCCGTGGCGATGCCAGCGCAGTGCGCCACGGCTCCAAGCGGGCCGATATTACGGCAACGTTTGATATCAGCCGTATTACCGAAGCCCGGGAATGGTTGGAGCAGCAGGACCTGGATGACGGCAACGATTGCATTCTACGGCGGGTAATCAGTCGCGACGGTCGCTCCAGGGCTTATATTAATGGCCAGCCCTGCCCCCTGGGTCAGTTGAAAGAACTGGGCGCAGCGCTAATGGACATCCATAGCCAGCATCAGCACCAGTCCCTGATGAAGAAAGATACCCACCGCCGGCTGCTGGACGAGTTTTCCGGCGCAGAGGACCTTGCCATTAAAACCCGCCTTGCCTGGAAACAATGGCACCAGGCACGGGACCGGCTGCTCAGCCGCCAGCAGAATGCCGACGAGACCGAAGCCCGCCTCCAATTGCTGCGGTATCAGGTCGAGGAACTGGACCGGCTGGCGCTGGAAGAAGGCGAACAGGTCCGGCTGGAACAGGAGCAGGAACAGCTGAGTCATGCAGAGACGGTTCGTCAGGCCAGCCATCAGGCGGCCATGCTGTGTTCTGAGGACGAAACCTGTGCTGCAGATCTGGTTCGGCAGGCCCTTTCCCAGCTTGAGCAGTTACCGGTAGAAATCCCGGCCCTGGCCGACACACTGCAAATGCTCAATGAAGCCCAGATCCAGCTGTCGGAAGCTGGCAGCAACCTGATGCATTTTGTCGAAGACTACGAGGCTGACCCGGCACGCCTGCAGGAGGTTGAGGAGCGGCTGAGCGCCATCTACCAGCTGGCGCGGAAGCACCGCATCCAGCCCGAGGAACTGCCGGAGCTGCACCAGCGCCTCGCCGACGAGCTGGCCGAACTGGATAACAGCGAAGGCAGTCTCGAACAGCTGGAAGCGGACGTTAACAATTACCGCAAATCCTACCAGGCCATCGCCAACAAATTGTCAGAGGCCCGCCGTGAGGGCGCACACGTGCTGGATCAGCGTGTTGCCGCAGAACTGGCGGAGCTGGGCATGCCTACCATGCAGTTTATTACGCAACTGGATTCCAGCAACGAAGAGCCAGGCGCCACCGGCAACGAAGAGGTTGAATTTCTGATCAGTGCCAACCCCGGCCAGCCGGCACGTCCGCTGGCAAGGGTCGCTTCCGGCGGCGAACTGTCCCGGATCAGCCTGGCCATTCAGGTCGTGGTCGCGCAGACCTCAACCACACCGACGCTGGTATTCGATGAGGTGGATGTTGGTATTGGCGGCGGCACCGCAGAGGTCGTGGGACGCCTGCTACGCTCATTGGGCGAAAGCGGTCAGATCATCTGTGTCACCCACCTGCCCCAGGTGGCCGCCCAAAGCCATCAGCACCTGTTTGTGAGTAAATTTACAGAAGCCGACGCCACCTTTTCGAAGATTGAAGCGCTGAATGACCAGGGAAGGATCAGCGAGGTGGCAAGAATGCTGGGCGGTGTCGATATGACAGAACAGACCCTGGCTCACGCACGGGAGATGTACACCAAAGGTCAGGCAACCCATCACTAGGGTGTGCTGGCGTCGGTCGTGATTCGGGACGAGTAAAGTACCTTCGGCTCTCACTACCCCCTTCTCACATGAGAGCTTTTCGAGCGCCGCCCCGGCGCTCTTTTTTTTGCTTCATCTGGGCCTGGTGGGGCGGCGCACGTGGTCACACGACGGTGACCAGCCGAAGAATCCGGAGGGGGTTAAATCAGGATTTTTTCTGCAGGGGTTTGACGTACAGGGTCAAGCTATGGTCGACGATCTCGTAGCCATGCTCTTCGGCGATTTTCTGCTGACGCTCTTCAATGACTTCGTCAAAAAACTCGATCACGTCGCCGGTCTGTGTGCAGACCATGTGGTCGTGATGATCATCACCGGCCATCTCAAATACGGCATGGCCACCCTCAAAGTTGTGTCGGAGTACCAGCCCTGCAGCCTCAAACTGGGTAAGCACCCGGTAGACTGTAGCAAGACCGACATCATCACCCTGTTCCAACAGCTTCTTGTACACATCTTCTGCGCTGAGATGATGCTCTTCAGCGGTTTCCAGGATGTTGAAGATCTTGACCCTGGGCAACGTAACTTTAAGACCGACTTTTCGCAGTTCGGCATTTTCAGGAGACATAATACTTTCCACTCTTTGGTGTGTTCAGTCCATACGCTATTATAGCGCCTTATCCCAACACATAAACCGTTCCACCTTCAGCCAAAAGGACATCGGTCACTGATGCACCTGATTCGCCGCTTTGCCCCCGCCCTCCTGCTCACCCTGCTTGCCGGATGCGTATTCCCGGGCGTTTACAAGATAAACGTCCAGCAGGGCAACCTTATTACCGAGGAGGAAATCAGCCTGCTGGAGCCGGGCATGACCCGATCCCAGGTTCATTCGGTGCTGGGCTCACCACTGCTGCTGAACCCGGCCGACACCTCGGTTGAGTATTACATCTACACGTTCCAGGAAGCCGGAGGCGAAATTCGGGAGCAAAAGGTGGTCGTTCACTACGATTCGGACACCTTCACCCATATGGAGCAACAACTGCTGGACGAGCTGCCGGCCTACTGAGCCGCCGGCGTCGTCAGCCCTCACTCTGCTTTTTGCGCGCCCGGTTTGCCCGGGCCTGCTTCGGATCGATCTTCAGCGGCCGGTAAAGCTCGACCCTGTCACCGTCCGAAAGCACATGGTCGGCCGGTGACCTGATCACCTTGCCGAAGATGCCCATATCGGTCTGCTCCAGGTCGATCTCCGGGAACAGGTCGGTAATCCCGGAACGGCGGGCAGCGTCCATCACCGTTGTGCCCTCTTCTACCTCGACGGACACGATCTCCTGCCGTTCCGGCGTTGCATAAGCCACTTCAACCCGCATCAGCGGCCCACCAATGCGTTACTGTAGATTTCATCCGCGCGGCGACAGAAGGCTTCGACCATGGTGTTGGCAGCGTGGCTGAACAGCGGCCCGAAGGCCATGCGCGCCAATGCCCCGGAGAACTCGAAGTCCAGCTGCAGGGCAACCTTGCAGGCGTTATCATCCAGCGGCTTGAACACCCATCGGCCCCGGAGGTTGCGGAACGGACCGTCAACCAGCCTCATATCAATGCTCTCCGGTGTTACCAGCTCATTCCGGGTCGTGAGGCGATGCCTTATGCCGCCCTTAGCCACATCCAGTGACGCCAGAACCTGGGTATCGGTACGTTCATGAACCTGCGCTCCGGCACACCAGGGCAGGAATTCGGGATAGCTGGGAATGTCGTCAACCACGGCAAACATACGCTCGGCGGAATGCATCACCAGTGCACTTTTATCGATCTGATGGGCCATGAAACCTCGGCTGTTTTGATGACTGCACCGCTATAATATCTGATTTGATACCCATTGCGGCAGTCGTGGCTCTCCCGGATATCAGAATTCAGCTGCCCGTCCCGGCCCGCGAGGCAGCTCAACCGTCTCCTGGGGCGGCTCGCTGGATAACTCTTGGGGAACCTGTGCGCACCAGCCCAGCTCCCCATTGTCACACAGCAACTTCAGTGACAGCACGCAGTAGCCAACCCCCACGGCAATAACGATCGGTGGTAACAGATACCGCAGCGCAAAGCGCCAGATCTTCGCAAGGCTGTTGATCGTATCGCCGAGCAGATCATTCATGTACTCCGCCGGTGTAAGCCAGCCCAGGAAAATGGCAAGGGCAGCCGCCACAGCAGGAATCAGCAGCCCGCTGGTCAATAGCTCGATCCACCGGAAGGGGGTCAGTCCGGCGACCTGCACATCGGCCCAGATATTAAATGAATACAGGATAACCAGTCCGGTTAACCACGCGCCCACGAGAACCAGTACCACCGACAGCGGACGAGGCGCGATCACCCACTCGCGCAACCAACTGATAACGGCTTCGGCCAACACCAGAGCCGAAGTCCACGCCACCAGAACAATCAGCGTGAACACCGCCGTCGCCAGCAGCTGATGATTCTCAACGCCGCCCAGTCCCACCGGAAGCGCCACGAATACCAACCCGAAACCCCGCACATCGCCGTAGCCGTTAAAGGCTTCCGCAAAGCTGTAGATCACCACCCCAGCCAGTACGCCGACCGCCGTGTCCAGCAGAGCAACGCCTGCCACTGATCGCTTAAACGGTGATCCTGGTGCCATCAGTGCGCCCAATACCGCCCAGATGCCCAGCCCGATGCCCAGGGTGTAAAACGCATGGGACAACGCAAACCAGACCGTATTGAGACTGACATCCTGCCAGCGGAACCCGGCCACATAACTCAGCGCGCCGGGCGCATCCCCCTGGCGCCAGTTCCACCAGACCAGGCCAACGAGGAGAAGCAGAAAAACCGGCATGGCCAACCGAAAAGCCCGTTCAACCCGCTCCTGCCGGAAAGCCACGGCCCCGACCAGCGCAATAAAGAACAGGTGCCAGGCCATAAACCCTCGGTAGTCATAGGGGCTCTCAACCAGTTGCCCGAGCATGCGTGTCATGGAAAGGGGCGTGGCACCCCCAAACCGTCCGAAGGCGCCATAAAACACGTAGGCCAGACAGATGGAACCAATGACCAGCGTAATGGAGAGGACCAGAAAGCCAGAAAGCACACTTACCCGTCCAAGCCACCGCCACCGCGGCGACTGGTAATGGCTGCGGGTCTCGTTGTGCATTGCCAAGACCAGGTTATGGCGGTGCCGCCGCCCCAGGGCACTTTCCGCCAGCAACAACGGCAGGGTTACGACCAGCAGGAAGAACAGATACAGCAGCACAAAGTACCCGCCGCCGAGCTGACTGGCCAGCCAGGGGAAATGCCAGAGATTGCCCAGCCCGATGGTCGTCGCCGCAGCCGCCCAGAAAAAGGTACTCCGTCCGGACCAGAGCCCCAGTGTTGTTTTTTGTGATGTAGGCATTGGGATCCTTGTTGACTACGACGACTTCAGTCACCTCCGGCACGTACAGAGTCACATCGCCAGAGCAGGCAGAGTGAATTGTACTGAATTCCCACCCCGTAAGCCCGGCTGGTGACCCCGTATCGCCAACTGGGTTACAATTCGACACTTGTCTGCAGCCGGACCGGCCCCATAGTCAGACACTGAATATCCAACGGAAAGACTTCATGAGTAAGAAAAAACCGGTGAATTCCGGTGGCACCATTGCCCTGAACAAAAAAGCCCGGCACGAATACCACATCGAGGATCGCCTGGAAGCCGGCCTTCAGTTGCTGGGCTGGGAAGTCAAATCCCTGCGGGAAGGCAAGGTTCAGATCACGGAAGCCTACGTACTGTTTCGGGATGGCGAGGCGTTTCTGTTCAACGCCCAGATTACGCCGCTGAATACCGCTTCAACCCATGTGATCGCGGACCCCACCCGTACCCGCAAACTGCTGCTGCACGGCAGGGAAATTGCCCGGCTGACGGGCCAGGCGGAACAGGCCGGCCATACCTGCGTGCCGCTGGCCCTGTACTGGAAGAAGAACAAGGTGAAATGTGAAATCGCGCTGGTGAAGGGCAAGAAGCTGTATGATAAACGCGCCACGGAGAAAGAGCGCGACTGGAACCGTCAGAAACAGCGGATCATCCGCGAGCACACCTGAGCCAACTCCGGGGTCGCGTTAGGGGTAACTACCGACCAGCCTTTACCGAAAGAGCTTGAAGTTATCGGAAGCACCCCCATATACTGAACAGACAAGGGGGCGACATGGCTTCGACGCCGGTAGCGAACCCTTGGGTGCATGTCGAGATGGCAGCCAATCTCGTTAATCCAAAGCTGCAAGCAATAGTCGCAAACGACGACAACTACGCACTGGCGGCTTAGGCCGCCGGTCGTCCTGACCCGGGTGCCTGTAAACGGGTATTTCAGGACGTCATAGCTAACAGGCTGCTCCTTTAACCAGAGCTCACTGGTCGAAGGTTAAGATTTAAAGAGCTCGCCCTGTGCACCCTGACCTTCGGGTCGCACAAGGTTAAACGAATAGAAGGACACTAAACATGTAGAGCTCAAGGCAGAGTACTGGCGGACGCGGGTTCAATTCCCGCCGCCTCCACCAAACAACCAAAAAGCCCCTGACTTCAGGGGCTTTTTTTATGAATCCAAATTGATCTTTGCCTATGCGCGTGCGCGCGAGTAAGCTTGGAGTATTAAGCCGGTTGCCGGCCGTAGATTGGTGGCAACTTACCGAAGGCTAAGGAGACACTTTTCACCCCCGACAATCGGGCCCTCTGTAGTGGTTCACTGATTCCGGACACCAACGTAGGTGGTATTGATCGCCACCATAAACGAGGTGTTCGAAGTTCTGTCAGAGGCTCTGGCGCTATCGAATGACACAAAGCATGAGCCGACGAGGCGATTGCTGGGATAATGTACCGATGGAAAGACTGTTCCGGAGTCTGAAATCTGAATGGATACCGGCCCTGGGCTATCGCAACTTACCCGAGGCCAAGAAAGATGTTGGTGGTTATCTGATGGACTACTACAACCGGCAGCGACCTCATACATTCAACGACGGCATTTCGCCCGTTGCAGCTGAGGAAAGCCTTAAAACACTGTCCGGAATCAGTGAACCACTACATACAGCAGGGAATATCTTGACTAGAGATCATCAATCCTTGAGATCTCGCTAGAGTTTGGGTTGGCCATCAGCTGTGTCAGGACTCAGATTACAAGAAAAACCCCTCGTAGAGGGGCTATTACATGACGTATGTGGACGTTCAATATAGTTAGCCGAAAGCCATTTTGCCCTCGCCGTTGTCTGGATCATGACTATGGTCGTCATCACCCAGGGAGCGCATTTCAGCGGATTTTTCACGGAGAATACGCTTCTTTTCTGCGTCGGCGAACCGCTTCAATACCTGTCGAATCAGCGGCTGATAGCCAATACCGTTAATTTCCGCAATCATCTTAAAGTCCTCGATCAGGGACTTTTGCAGACGAATGGAAATTGGTTGCAGCCCTGCAGCTTCATTCAGCGCCGCGTCATCCACAGCCTTGGAAACGTGGACAAACTCCTCTTCACGGCCAAGCGAACCATCTTCCCATACTTCAGGGGAACCCTGAATTTTCCTAGCCATACTTGCCTCCCCGTCGCGATCACCTTTCTGGTTTTTCCTTCGCGACTGCTCGTGTGCTTCTAATAGGCGTACCGTCTATATATGTCTTCTTCTATGTCGTTGGCAAGGTACGCCGTTTTTAATATGATATCGCCATCCTTTAACAGGAAAACCACTTTCAGGCGCCGACCGTAATCCGTTTCGGCAATGAACCACTGGGTTGGTGGATCAGTCTTGTGATCTTCTCGCGTATCCTCCAACAAACCGCCCCCACGGTTCGCGAAGCACTGTTGGACCTCTTCCAAGCTGACGCTATGCTTTTCTGCCAGCTTACGCTTAACTGCCGATGAACATTTGAGCGCCATGCTTCCCTCTCGCTCTTTTGTATATACAGAGTATATACGAAGTCGGACCAGCAGCCAAGGTGTCAACTAAGTGTCCATGGCACTTGTTGTCCTTGCGGTCCGCAGCGTCGCCTCCTAGTCCTTCACCAAACCAGAAACACTTCGTAACCAAACAATTTCAAGAAATTACCCATCCGTCCGATACGATCACTATGGTTGGCCCTCTTAATAACAACATGAAGTGGAGTATGCTCTCGTGAACCGAGTGTTTTCGCTGTCCTGGCGGCAGAAGTTCGGATTTCTGGTGGCGGCGACGCTGATTGGTCTGGTGCTGGTGGCGCTGGCGGCGCTGCGGGGACTGGATCAGGTATCAGAGTCTTATGAAGCCCGGTCAGCGGCGAATCATTACCAGAGCGATTCGCTGACCCTGTGGGGGGAGTGGCTGAGGGTTGAGACCCTCAGTAACGGCCTGCGGGCAGTGCGGGTGGATCAGTACGGGCAGCAGCTTACTGCTCTTAATGGCCAGGCAGAGCAACTGGTCAACCGGGCGGGCATCATTGCAGAGCCGGAGATTGTGGCCACAGCCGCCGAGATCCGCCAACAGGTCGACGCCTACGTCACCCTGCGCCGCCAGTGGCTGGAACAGCGCCAGGTTCTGGGGCTGGACTCTTCCTCCGGGATTCATGCCGAGCTGAGCAGCGCTATGGATGATGGGCTGCGTGAGATCAGCATTTCGATCATGAGTGCTGATATCGACCTCGCTCTCACCTCTTACCCAGATTACCTGCACAGTTTCAATGACGAGGCCGCGGCGCAGACGCACCAGGCCATTTCCGGTATGCAGAAGATCGTCACCGACATGGACTGGGAGACCAATGATCTCGGCCGTGCCGTCACCCGGTTCGCGAATGCGTTTGGGCAGGCAGAGGCCCAGATCCAACGGATCCAGCGGACTCAACAGCAGCTGGACTCCCTTGGCAGCGAACTGGAAGCCCTGATCGACCGGCAGAACCAGTCGCTGGAATCAGGCCTGGTCGCCAGCACGACCGCAAGCGCCGAGCAGGCCCGGAAGGCTTCTGTCTGGCTAGTTCTGACTGTATCCGCCGTTGTACTGCTGATTCTGGTCGCCACCCTGACCCAGGCCTCCCGGACACTGGTTGGCCGGCTCCAGGATGCCGCAACATTGATGTCGCGAGTCGCGGCCGGCGATCTGACCGAGCGTTTACGGGTCGGGCACAACGCCAAAGACGAATTCAACGCACTGGGCCGCGCCTCGAATCAGATGGTGGAAGACGTCTCCGGCGTGATCCGTGAGGTGCTGGACGGCAACCGGGACCTGGCACGCCTGCAGAACGAACTCCAGCAACTGGTCCGTCAGATGAGCACCAACAGCGAACGGGTAGAAGCCCAGACCGAACAGGCTGCCGCTGCGGTGCAGGAAATTTCCCATACAGCATCTGATATCGCCAAACTGACCAACACGGTAAACGCGTCAACCCAGCAGGCCAGTGAGGCTGCCATCCATGGGGCGAGCGTGGTACGCAGCAATGGCGAGGTGATGCAGGACCTCTCGGGCAAGATCCGCCAGACCCACGAACAGGTGAGAAGGCTGAGCATGACCGGTGAAAAGGTGAACACCATTGTCGATACTATCAACAGCATCGCGGAACAGACCAACCTGTTGGCATTGAACGCTGCCATTGAAGCCGCTCGCGCCGGCGAGGCAGGCCGGGGCTTTTCGGTGGTAGCGGACGAAGTGCGCTCGCTGGCCGAAAAGACCGTATCGGCCACCGCTGGCATCGCCGATATTGTTGAAGCGCTGAACCGGGAAACCAGGGAGATCGGGACCCTGATGGAACAGGGCCTGCAGCAGGCCAACTCCGGTGAGGAAAGTGCTGGCGAGGCCATTGCGGTCATTGAGCGGATCACCCACTCCATACAGTCACTGGCCGGCGATATGGAACAGGTGGTGTCGTCGGTTGAGGGCATCTCGGCCACTACCGAGGAAATCGCCCAAAAGGTGGAGTCTATCCACGGCAGCGCACTGGAGTCCCGGACCATTCAGGGCCACCTGGAAAACCATGCCCAGGCTCTGGGTCACTGCTCTGAATCCCTCAACTCAGCCTCCTCAGGGTTCCGTGTAGCCTGATCAACTGCCACCGGAGCGCTTTTTGTTCCGGTGGCCTACCCTTTTCCGGCGGAAACCCCCGATTAATACAAACGCCCGCCGATTTACTCTATCCTAGCGTCTACCCCCCTTCATCTGATGTATCGAGGAGTCAGACGTGATCAAATCCCGAGCTGCCGTAGCATTCGAGCCAAACAAGCCGCTGGAAATTGTTGAAGTGGATGTGGCGCCACCTCAGGAAGGCGAGGTGCTAGTGCGGATTGTTGCGACCGGCGTGTGTCATACCGATGCGTATACGCTTTCCGGCGCCGACCCGGAAGGCATCTTTCCGGCCATTCTCGGCCATGAAGGCGGCGGTATCGTGGAACAGGTAGGGCCCGGCGTTACCGGACTTCAGGTAGGCGACCACGTGATCCCCCTGTACACCGCTGAATGCGGCGAGTGCAAGTTCTGCACCTCTGGCAAGACCAACCTGTGCGGTGCGGTGCGGGCCACCCAGGGCAAGGGCGTAATGCCTGACGGCACGTCCCGCTTCTCCTATCAGGGCAAGCCCATCTATCACTACATGGGCACGTCCACATTTTCGGAATATACCGTCCTGCCCGAAATCTCACTGGCCAAGATCCCCAAAGAGGCACCGCTGGACAAGGTCTGCCTGTTAGGCTGTGGCGTAACGACCGGCATTGGCGCGGTACTGAATACAGCCAAGGTTGAGGAAGGCGCGACAGTGGCGATCTTCGGCCTCGGCGGCATCGGCCTGGCGGCCATTATTGGCGCGACCATGGCGAAAGCCGGACGCATCATCGCCATCGATATCAACCCGGCCAAGTTCGAGATTGCGCAGCAGCTGGGCGCCACAGACGTGGTGAACCCCAACGATTACGACAAGCCCCTGCAGGACGTGATTATCGAAATGACCGATGGCGGTGCCGACTACACCTTCGAGTGTGTTGGTAACGTGCAGTTGATGCGCGCTGCGCTGGAAGCGGCCCACAAGGGCTGGGGCGAGAGCATCATCATCGGCGTAGCGGGAGCTGGCGAAGAGATCAGCACCCGTCCGTTCCAGCTGGTGACCGGCCGGGTCTGGAAAGGCTCTGCGTTTGGTGGTGTAAAAGGCCGTACCGAGCTGCCGGATTACGTCGCCAAGTCCCAGTCGGGTGAAATTCCGCTGGATGTTTTCATCACGCACGAGATGAAGCTGGACGAGATCAACAAGGCTTTCGATCTGATGCACGAGGGCAAGAGCATTCGCTCCGTCGTGCACTTCTAAGACTGCAGAAGATCAAAAAATGCGGGCCAGGCGCCCGCATTCTAATCCTGTCGGCGGCGCTTTCACCGAAGCGCCGCCATTTTCTTTCAGCCGGCCCGGTTTCAGGTGCCTTCCTTCAGCTTCAACGTGGTCAGCGTACGCTCACGCACACGGGTGAGCAGTACCTCGTCGTTCACCAGCGACTGACCATAGGAAGGGATAAGTTCCCGCAGACGTTCCTGCCACTGGGGCGTTTTCGCCCGCTCGCCAAAACAGCGGTGAATAACATCCAGCATGGCATGAACCGCCGTAGAAGCACCGGGTGAAGCACCTAGCAGCGCTGCCAGCGAACCATCCCTGGCGGCCACAATTTCGGTACCAAACTCCAGCTTGCCACCCCCGCCCCGGGCCTTCTTGATGATCTGGACCCGCTGGCCGGCATCCTGCAGCTTCCAGTCTTCTTCCCGGACGTCGGGGAAAAAGTTGCGCAATGACGCGACCCGGTCCGCATGGGACTGGAAGACTTCGCCGATCAGATAGCGGGTGAGGTCCATATTATGGCGGCTCACGGACAGCATCGGGCGAAGGTTGGTAGGATTGACCGATCCGATCAGATCAAAAATCGAGCCCTGCTTCAGGAAGCGCGTGGTAAAGCCTGCAAAAGGACCAAACAGCAGCGCTGGCTCACCATTGATAATACGGGTGTCGAGATGGGGAACGGACATGGGAGGCGCGCCGATCGGCGCCTTGCCGTAGACTTTGGCATGATGCTGGTTAACGATGTCCTGTTTCTGGCAGACCAGCCATTGGCCGGAAACCGGAAAACCGCCGTAACCCTTGGATTCATCAATATCGGATTTCTGCAGCATCGGCAGTGCGCCGCCGCCCGCGCCGAGGAAGACGAAATTCGCCTTGATCTTTTGCACCTCGCCGGTCTTCTGGTTCTTGACCCGGATCTTCCATGGCCCCTTGCCTTCCCGGCGGCTCAGGTCCTGTACCGGGCAGCTCAGCATCAGCTCAAAATTGGGCGTGCTATCCAGATAACGGACCATGCTGCGAGTCAGGGAACCAAAGTCCACATCGGCACCGTGGCCGATGCGCGTGGCAGCCACGCGCTGCATGGGATCCCGATGCTGTACCACCAGCGGCATCCACTCCTGCAGCACCTGCGGGGACTCGGTGTATTCCATTTCACGGAACAGATGGTGAGCCTTCAGTTTTTCATGGCGGCGCTTAAGGAACGCAACGCCATCGTCACCCCAGACAAAGCTCATGTGGGGCGTACGATTAATGAAGTTCTGCGGTTCCGGAAGGATGCCTTGCTCTACCAGCCAGGACCACAACTGAAGGGACACCTCGAAAGATTCGTTGATGGTCAGCGCGCGCTCGATGCTCACGTCGCCATCGTCAGTTTCAGGGGTATAGTTGAGCTCGCAGTAGCCGGCGTGGCCGGTACCTGCGTTATTCCAACCGTCAGTACTTTCATGGGCTACGTGATCAAGACGCTCTACCATGATGATGTCCAGCTCTGGGTCCAGCTGCCGGAGCATCATGCCGAGAGTGGCGCTCATGACGCCACCGCCGACCAGCACCACGTCTGCTTTTCTTACAGCCATTTGCTAGTCACCTTAGCGAGATGTTTCATTGTCGGACCCCGCCACGATCAGCAGCTCGGCCCAGGAAGCGTGACATTACTCCGTTTTCAGGGGAATAACAAAATACTGAGCATGCCAACGAGTTACTGGGAACGTTGACAAACCCAGAACAATTCTGATTAGCCGGGCTGTCCATCATGCGCTCTGTTAACGCAATGGGGCACCGCCACTTTAGTCGCATGGTCGGATAAACCTATATCGGTCGCCATAGGGGATTACCCGATGCTCAAGCGGCCTCCCCGTCGCCCAACAGGGAGTCCATCTGCGCTCTCACCTGAGCCATCAATTCGGGCAACTGCTCCTTATGCATGCCAGAGGCATCGATCGGGACTCCCACCCGCACCTCCACTGGCTGTCCCAGGTTGATTTTCCAGCTGCGGGCCTGCAGCACATTATGTACACCCCGGATCGCCATTGGCACCACCACGGCCTCCGTATCCAGCGCCAGATGAAAGCACCCCTTTTTGAACGGCTGAAGCCTGGCGTCTCCGGAGCGGGTACCCTCCGGCGCTGCCCACAGGACAATGCCACTTTCCATCATCGCCCGGGCACGGGCCAGGTCCCGGACAGCACGGTGGCGGTTATGGCGATCAATGGAGGGGAACTCAGCGGCCTTCATGGCCCTGCCCAGCAGCGGAATGCGGAACAGCTCTTTCTTGGCCAGCATCCGGATGGAGCCGGGCATGGAGACAAAAGTAACAGGAATGTCGTAATGGCTGGCGTGGGTGCAGACGATAATATAGCGCCGGCCATCCCCGAAATCCGGCAGCTTGCCGGTCACCGTCACCCTGGCCCGGACCATCCGCAGCAGACGTGCCGACCAGCCACGGGTGTAGGAATCAACGGTGCGGCGGTCGAGCCGGCGTACGGATGCCCGCCCCACCACCCTCAGGCTGTAGGCCGCCGTCAAACCGAACGACCCCACGATCACGCCAATACGACGCAACAGGGTCGCAGATTCAGAAAAGGGGTTGATCCTGGGGCGACTCATCGGGCTGCGGGGCTCCATCGGAGTATGAAAAGCCGATGATTATAGCGCCC
>CAZHAY010000048.1:0-19715 GCA_964530545.1 uncultured Marinobacter sp. | reverse complement strand
TGAGCTTGCATACCGCTCGTTCGTCCTGCCCGATGCCTGGGCAGGACGACGGAAGGTAAGGATTACTGGTAAGTGCGATTGAGCTTTTTCATACCGCCGATCCAGCGGTCGTAGTTCTCGGCTTTGTTGCGGAAGTAGCCAAGAACCTGGGGGTGGGGCAGTACCAGGAAGGTTTCTTCTTCGATGGCCTTCAGGCAGGCGTCGGCAACGGGTTCCGGCTCCAGCATGCCGTCCATGCTGGCGACACCTTCTTCATGGCCCTTGGTCATCGCAGAACGTACCGCCTGCGGGCAGAGCACCGACACCTTGATGCCATCGTCGGCGTAGGTAAAGGCAAGCCATTCCGCCATGGCGACAGCCGCGTGTTTGGTAACAGCATAAGGAGCGGAACCTACCTGAGACAGCAGGCCGGCAGCAGACGCGGTGTTCAGGAAATAGCCACCGCCGCGCTTGATCATGCGTGGCGCCAGGTGACGCGCTGCGTAAACGTGAGACATCACGTTGATATCCCAGATTTTCTGCCATTCTTCATTGGCAACTTCAGGGCCGCCGTGCACCAGGATGCCGGCGTTGGAGCAGAACAGATCAATGGGGCCCAGCTCAGATTCGACGCCTTCAATCAGCGCCTTGATGTCATCCTCGGACGCAACGTTGACTTTGCGTGCCACGCCGTTGATTTCCGCAGCCGTTGCTTCCGCACCTTGCTGATCCAGGTCCGCGCAGACGACGGTCTTTGCGCCGGCCTGAGCAAAGCGAATAGCCAGCGCCTTGCCGATACCGCCGGCAGCGCCGGTCACAACTACGATGCGATCTTTAATATCCATGTCACTCTCCTGTTATTGTGCGTTGTTTCAGAACTCTATGGCCATTCATTGCGGTCACAAAAGCCTGGCCCGGGAATGGGCGGTGATTTTATCACCCGATACTACCCACGTCCCGTGACACGACAAATGGTAATGGCGTTGTCAGAGTGTCTGGCGAGTTCGCGCTTATAGCGCCCAGGAGAGGGTCAGGGTGCCAAAACTGAAATTTTCTTTGTTGCGGTCGCCTTCGCCCGTGGTCGCCCGGAGAGTCAGCGCGGCCAGAAAATCACCCCATTGCCAGGTGCCCCCAGCGCCGAACTGACCCACGAAGGGAGATTCATCAAAGCGGTAGGGCCGGGCGTAGTCTTCGATGTAGGAGTAGGCGATGTACTCCCCGTGCAGATCCACAAAGATGGACCAGCCAGAGCCAGCTTCGCTGAATGCAGCAGGCATGGCCATGGAGGCGGTCGCGCCGGAATAGTCGGGAATGAAGTTGACCGGAAGATTACGCCCCATGCGCCAGATCAGCCCCGTGCGGGCTGAAGAGGTAAAGCTTGAAAGCGTGGCAGAACTCACCGATGACACCTGGTGTTCGATCTCGCCCTGGTCGCCAAACTGCAGAAGTTTGCGCCCATGGGCAGCATGGACGCCGCCCACCACGTCGGTACCTAACTGAGCATCCCAGCCCCGGGGACGGTCGCTGCCAGTGGCCTTGTGGACCCACTTCTGTATGGATTCCGCGCCGCTTTCCGGGCCGACCACGCCCAGGTGCAGGCCGAGGCCGGTAATGGTGTCTTCGTTCCAGCTCCACAGGGAACTGCTGACGGACAGGTAACCCACATAGGGCAGGTCGGTCTCTCGGGGCTCCCGTCGGGAAATGTCTTCCGGGGTGATGATCAGCTGGGCGATGCTCAAGCTGGTTGCGTGCTGATCAGACCCGGAGCCAATACCCGGAAACCAAGACATTTTATTCCGCAGGGTCGCGCTGATGGCGGAGGGTGAATCCTCGTCTTCTGCCGAATTGGTCAGGTAGGCCAGATAGCCACCGTTGGTGTAGCCCTGGTCTTCACCAATGAACAGGTCGTTGTCCCAGGAGAACGTGAACATATCGGCTTTTAACGGTGTCGCAAGAAGGGCGGGTAACAGCAGAGCAAGGGCACGGCGGCCTTGCGGTGGCGATAGGGTCACGGACTGGCCTCTGGTTAGCTTGAGAAGAATTTCCCACTGCCATGATGGAGCCTGAGGGTGATTAAAGAAATTAACACTTGTTATAGTCTTGCTTACGAATAATTAAAGCCCGATCTAAACGGACTATCGACCTGAAGTCCGGCTTGCTCTATAATTCTGCGTTCGCAGGAGAGAGGGCCTTGTGTCCCGCCGAAGGCGCAAACTCCCATAAACGCTCAGGCAAAGATACTGCGACCATTTCGATAAAGCCGTCTGGAGAGAGACTGCAACGCAGTCCACCGAAGGGGCAAGCAGAGCCGGGCTCTGTAAACTCTCAGGTATCAGGGACAGGGGGAGAGGCCACAGAAACGCAGGAGAACTGTGTGCTGACCTCTGTCTACCTAATTGCCATTACTGCCGAAGCCATGTCTGGTGCCCTCGCTGCCGGCCGTCGCAATATGGATCTGTTCGGCGTCGCCGTGATTTCCTTTTTTACCGCCCTGGGCGGCGGCACCGTGCGTGATATTCTGCTGGGCAACTTCCCGGTCACCTGGACCCAGCATCCGCTCTACATCTATATGACCATCTGCGGCGGCCTGGCCACCATTGTCATTGCTCGCTTTATGCGCCGCCTTCATCAGTTGTTTCTTGTTCTCGACGCCATTGGCCTGGTGGCATTCACCGTTATCGGTTGCAATGTCGCCCTCCGGCTGGGCTATGACACGGTTGTTGTGGTGATGGCGGGAATCACCACCGGAATTTTCGGTGGCATCATTCGCGACATCATGTGCAACCGTACTCCCCAGGTGCTGCGCCACGAACTCTACGCCAGCGTCTCTTTGGTGGTTGCGCTGCTCTATCTGGCACTGTTGCGTCAGGGACTAAGCGAGAATATCACCCTGCTGGCGGCATTCAGTGTGGGGCTGCTGTTACGTATGTCGGCGATTCGTTGGCAGCTTTCGTTGCCGGTATTCAGCTATTCGCAGGAACGGTGGGAGTGATCTGAGGGTAGGCACCCGGTTAATGGCTGCGGTCTGCGCCCAGCTGGATCAAAGCCAGGGCATTGGTTATCTCGAAACCGACAAGCCAGAGAATGTACGCCTCTATCGCCGGGGCGGCTTTGAGGCCATTGCGGCAGGGAACCGGGCGGATTCCCGGTTCCCCTGACGTTCTACTGAGTTCCTGTTGGTGCCACCCGCCAGACAACATTGGCCAGGTCATCAGCGACAATCAATGCACCACGAGGGTCAACGGTGACGCCTACTGGCCGGCCGCGGGTTTTGTCATCGTCGGTGCGGAAACCCGTCATGAAATCGATGGGCTGACCGGAAGGGCGGCCATCTCTGAACGGGACGAAAATCACCTTATAGCCGACCGGGGGAGTGCGGTTCCAGCTGCCGTGCTCGCCCACGAAGGCGCCCTCTGCAAATTCACCCGCCAGTGCTCCATCCGAGAAGTCGAGGCCGAGGGCTGCCACGTGAGAGCCCAGGCTGTAATCAGGGACAATCGCCGATTCGACCAATTCGGGCTTCTGGGGCTGGGCCCGTGTGTCTACGTTCTGGCCCCAGTAACTGTAGGGCCAGCCATAGAATCCGCCCTCCTGAACAGAAGTCAGGTAGTCAGGAACCAGGTCTGGCCCCAGTTCATCCCGCTCGTTAACGACGGCCCACAGTTCACCGGTGTCCGGCTGAATCGCGAGTGCGGTGGGGTTTCGCAGCCCCGTCGCGTAGGGTCTGTGCATGCCGGTTTCCCGGTCGATCTCCCACACCAGCGCCCGATCGGCTTCTGCCACCATGCCACGTTCGGTGATGTTGCTGTTGGATCCGATACCCACATACAGAAAACGGCCGTCAGGCCCCGCCGTCATCGCCTTGGTCCAGTGATGGTTGATCTCTGAGGGAAGGTCAGCGAGTTTTTCCGGCGGACCGCTGGCCCGGGTCTGCCCCTCCTCGTAATCGAAACGCACCACCGCGTCCTGATTGGCGACGTAGAGATTATTGTCTACCAGGGCCAGACCATAAGGGGCGTTAAGGTTTTCAGCAAAAATCGTCTGCTCCTCATAAGTGCCATCCCCGTCGCTGTCCCGCAGCAGGGTCAGGCGATTGCCGCTTTCTACTGAGGTGGTGCCCTTGGCTTTTATAAACCCGGCAATGACATCCTTGGGCTTTAGGGCAGGTGCGTTGCCGCCCCGGCCTTCGGCAACCAGAATGTCGCCGTTTGGCAGCACCAGGGTCTGGCGTGGAATCTTCAGGTCGGTAGCGATGGCAGTAACGGTATAGCCGTCCGGGACCGTCGGCACCGCGTCGCCCCAGGGCGTCGGCTCGGCGACGGTCATGTTTGGGAGCAGCCCCCGCTCAGGTTCCGGCAGTTGGGGATCTGGCCCGATGGTTTGCTCGATATTCGACTGGCTACTGTCGCAGGCGGTCAGGAATACGGAAAGAGTGGTGATGTAAAAGACGGTGGATGCTTTCATTTCCTGCCTCCTGCATAACCCACGGACAGGCCAACCCAGGTTGCTGCGCAGGCCAGAAGCGTAACGATAATGGAAAGGACGAGGCCCGTGGGCATTATGGCCCAGGCATCCTTGGCGTGGATCAGAGCGTTGATAAATCCCAGAATCCAGGTGGCCAGTAACAGGATGATGTAGAAGAGCGCGCGGCCCTGTCGTCGTTCAGGGCGGGTCAGTCCAAGGATGGCACAGAGCAAGGCGAGCCCCCCGAACACCAGGCCACCGGCGATCAGCCAGGAGGCAAAGTTGCTCCACTGGATCTGGTAGCTCGATGAATAGGCGATATCACTCAGCATGGCCGCGAGGAACAAAGGCACAGTCCCGGCAAGTAGTGTGGCATGGATCGGATGAAGAGCGCCTGAATAGGCGCGGGCGGCGGCAGTAGTCACTGTGAGCTCTCCTTAATTGCAGTGGCACTTCCCAAGGCTTGAGGTGACCAGAACAACCGCCGGTGCTCCACCGCAACAGTTAACGGACTGCATTGCGCAGGGCCGGTTTTTTTAGAGTTGTCGGTGAAGCTCCGTGCGGCAGAGATGATCGTCTTTCAGCGTAGACCCGCGAGGTTCGGGGCGAAAGGTATCAATACCCGACAGATTTCTGACTTAGAGAGAGGTTGAACGCATGTAAGCCGGCGGCCAGAAGCAGTGACCAGGTGCGTTTAAAGATACGAAATCAGTTTCCGTCTCATTGTTACCGTATAAATACGTGACGTGTGTGCAGCAAATACGTTTTGTTACAAACATCCGCTACTTTGTTACGAAACTCCCATCCAGAATCCCGGCCGCTTTGTAAAATTTTGAAAAATCATGACATTGCGTAAGGGAAAAATATGCTCAGGAAAGCCGTTGTGTTTGGGTTAACCGGTCTGTTACTGGTTGGCTGCGACGATAATATTCTATCAGGGAAAAAAAGCAGTTCGGGCCACTCGGGCGAACGCACTAATACCGAATTAAACCTACCCTCCGCCATTGCAGAAGCAAGCTATTCCGCTCAGGTTGGTAAGGGGCCGCTGTCGGGTGATGTGACCTATCGCGCCGTAGAGCTGCCCGACTGGGCGTCACTGGATGAGGCTACGGGCACCATTACGGGCCGGCCGGGTGACGCTACCGCTGCCAGACTCCCTGTTGTTATTGAAGCTAGCAACGGCACGCAGGCCGCTGTTCTGACTGGCTCGCTCAAGGTCGAACATGCGGCTGCGTATAGCCGACAGGCTCCGCTGGATTTCTATGCCAGAGATTACGATGGTAAGCCTCGCATTCTTCGGAACGACCTCTCCGGCGACCTCCAGGGTGAAGTGCAGTTTGTGCAGACACATTCCGTTGCACCCGCGGGTAACTTCGAGCGCAACGAGGCCGACGAGACCCAGAGTAAATACATGCCGAGACTGACGGCGCTTCGGAACTCGCTAGTGCTATTTATTCCCGCGCCGGACACTCACCCGACGACGGTGGATGTGGAAGTCAGCCTGCACGGCAATCCGCTCATGACTCTGTCCATGGCGCACCCCAACGCATTGCCGAAGCCTGATGTCCCCGATTCTGGAGACATTCAGTATTCCACCCGGGCATGGTCAGCCCAACTGCCCTGGGATGCGGTAAAGAACGGCCTGTCTCTTCGCTTCATCGCAG
Source organism: uncultured Marinobacter sp. (assembly GCA_964530545.1). Lineage (GTDB taxonomy): Bacteria > Pseudomonadota > Gammaproteobacteria > Pseudomonadales > Oleiphilaceae > Marinobacter. The sequence continues at coordinate 13,608 of CAZHAY010000048.1, read as the reverse complement.
ACCGGGACTCCGATACGTCGGCCTTTGGTGAGCTGCCCGCTTCCGATATCGACATTGGTGAGGCCTCGCAGATTGTGTTTCAGAGCATCCGGTTGGGCATGCTGACGGAACCAGGTCATACAGACGGCCACTTCACCCTTCGCGATCCCATCATGGCGGCAACGGACTATTTCCAGACCATGCCTGTTTCCAGGCTGGTCATGGGCAGCTACGCCGATGCGGTGCTGGATCGCGTGATCGTTCGGTCCGGTGTTATCTATGACCGGGACGTCGATGGTGCCAGTGCGGGAGAAGGCGGCGTCTACAGCGGGGATATGCGTGAGAACGTCGGCAAATCGCAGGTCAGCGTCGGCATTAACATGGCGAACTTCGGTTACACCAGTAACCACATGAATCAGGGCCACCCTCATGTGTTCAAACAGATCACCAACCACCACGCCTGGGGAATGTATCAGAACGGACGCGTTGGTCACGGCCTGAGCGGTGGTAACGGTATCGGCACGCTCTACGACAGCTGGAATAACGAAGCCAGCCACGAATGGGGGCATGCTTACGGCTTGGGCCACTATCCCGGGCAGGGGCTGACCGAAGACGGTCGCTGGGCGGTTCACCACGCGGACAGCGGCTGGGGTTATATTGCCCATCGCAACCGCATGCGCGCCAACCTGTTTGGCCTGAACGAAGAGGGCGCGTACCACTTCAAGGCAGACTCCATGTCCGGCGGTTCAGCTAGCAGCCCGCTTTCTGTTTATACCCATTACACGGGTTACACGGCACGCATCATCCAGAACGATGTGGCAGGGTTTCCGATCCCCGACGTGACCTATCCGGATGGCTACAAGAAGTGGAACACCACGACCGGCCAATATGAAAACTACAGCAGCGAGCATCCGGCTCCGGTGCAGGCTGGTGTCCCTGTGGCGACGATTCTCGGCGGTTACGATCCCGATGGAACCGCGGCGGTTATCTACCCGGTATTCCATGGCAATTACGGCAATGTGTTCGAACTGCCACAACCGGATCTGAGCGCTGGCGCCGACCAGTGCTGGATTGAGGTTACTAATGGCCGTGGTGAGCAGAAGCAGGTGAGCGTTGCCGCCACCCGTCACGCTGCAGCCAGCGTTAACCAGGTTCATTTCAACTTGCACGCCGACTTCCGGCCAACCCGTGCCAGCCTGCATTGTCGTCACGGCGGCGTGGTCCGCAATCTTACCGAGACACACTTTGACGGCTCGATTCCCGAACTGCCGCCGGTGGCGATCGTAGGTCAGGAGGCTGGCTATCAACAGCTACGCGAACGGGAAATGGCCGAGATCGAAGCCACTGTGATGGACATGGACAGTACGGCTTTCAATGTCCTGAGCGGTAACCTCGCCCTGCTGGTAGCAAGCTACACGGATCAGGAGCTGCAAGCGGCACTCTCCAGTACCGCCTGGCAACGCCTGAGCACCCTCAAAAACCATGAAGCGGTCGCACGGGAACTCGCCGTAACCATCGAACTGGCGAATCGGGCCAAATTGACGACACAGGAAACCCGCGAGCGTGTTCTCCACGTGATCACTGAAAACAGTCTGATCGACTCAGTTGAGGATCTGGTGCTGGACGGTGATGCGATCAGCGGTAACAGCCTGTTCTTCGATACAAAGCTCGCGGATGGCCGCTACGTCGCGCTCAGCGGTTTGCCAGCGGATATCAGCAGTGCGACCCAGTGGACCATGGACCTGACCGGGCGCATTCACCCGACCGAAGCGCCCTGGCAGTGCCTTACGCCTGCCGGCAACCGCCTCGAACTGACTCCGTGCCGGAATGACGATGCCGGGCAGCGCTGGCAATACAAGGAAGACATCCAGCAATTGCGGAACGAGGGCAACAGCCGCTGTCTCGACTACGCCCACCACAACGTAACGTTGATCACATATGGCTGTAGCGGTAGCTGGAACCAGAAGTGGAGTGGGGTCGCTGTGTCCGACAACCGCCTGCTGTCACTACTGGACGGGCCGCTGTTGTTTGAAGTGTACGGGGTGCTGCTGGGAGACTGATCCCGTCCGAGGCGGTGGCTGGCCTGGCTGGCCGCCGCCTTGAGGTACAGAAGCTCGTTCGCCGTCTCATCCGGCCAGATCAGCCCGATGTTGCCTGGGGTGACCAGCGGGTCTATGTGGCGGCATTCGCACTGGGCCCAAGCATGCGGCGAACGATTATGAGCACCTGCTGCAGGGCCTGCTCGACCGATAGCGCCCCCTCGGGATTGAACCAGTAGGCGGTGCGGTCGCACTGGCTGAGTATGCTTATCGTGATCAGTCGTGCGCTGACTTCTGAGTCGTCAATAATATAGTCGCTTACTAACTCCTGGACCGTATGCCGGTAATGAGTCAACTTGCCGATGAAATACTGCGCCACTTCTTCCGGTAAGAACATGCGGGCAAATTGCGGATCGATCAACCGGTCGTTGGCACGGGCAATAAGCCTGTGGCGCATCTTGTAGCCAGCGTGTCGCCTTATAATTTCGAACAGGCGATCTTCGCGCGGGATGGAATCAATATCCTTCAGTACGCATCCAAAGAAATCGTTCATACCCAATTCGATGGATTCGATCAGCAGTTGTTCTTTTGATTCGTAATAGTTGTAGAGCGTAGGGGCTTTCAAACCCACGTGACTTGCCAGCGCACGCATGCTGAGATTCTCATAACCACGCTCGGCAAACAGTGCGATTGCGGTCAGTAAAATGCGACTGCGGGTGGTGCCGCCGTCTGTGCGCTCGCCGACCTCCTGGAGGTCGCTGGCAATGCTCTCGCCCAGGTATAGAGGTACGCCATGACCAACAGCATGGCGTATTCCATTGCGGGTACGTTGGTTGTCAGGGTTCTTCATGGGGTTTGTACTTTCCGCCACATTATCTTGCCGCTGCCATTTTTCGGAAGCGCTTCTACAAAGTCGACAATCCGTGGCACTTTATAGGCGGCCATGTGTTTACGGCACCATTCTATCAGGGAGTCGGCGTCCAGTCCGGAACTGGACGGACGGCGGACGACCACAGCACGCACGGTTTCACCCCGATAGGCGTCTTTGCTGGCAACTACGCACGCCTCCTGAATATCAGGGTGACTGAACAGCAGGCTTTCCACTTCCGCCGGCCAGACTTTGTAGCCGGACACATTAATCATGCGTTTGATGCGATCGGTGATGTAAAAATAGCCATCCTCGTCCCGGCGGCCCATATCGCCGGTGAGAAAGTACCTTTTCCCGTGGATCGACACAAAGCTTTCGGTAGTCGCCGCATCGTTGTTCCAATAGCCCTGGAAGACCTGGGGGCCGCTGATCGCGATTTCACCGGGTTCACCGTCCCTGCATTCCTTACGGGTGGCGGGGTCTAAAAGGATCACATCGGTACTCATGAATGGAATCCCCAGGCATTGAAGCTTGGGTCGGTGCAAGGGATTCATATGGGTGGGCCCCGAGGTTTCAGTGAGCCCGTACCCCTCCACAAACTCCAGCCCGTAAGTGGCCTTTAATTGCTCTGCGACCGCCTCGGGCATGGCCGCGCCGCCGCCACCGACAAAAGCAAGTTCGGACAGGTCATAATGATGCAGGTTGGGGGACGCGAGCAGGTCGACCACCATCGTGGGAATGCAAAGCCAGTGGCTGATGCCGGTTTTCTCGATCAGATGGCTCGCCAGATCCCGATCCCAGCGGGGCATGATGACCAGGGTCGCTCCACCAAAAATGGTTCCGTGCATCACACATACCAGGCCGGTGATATGGAACAACGGCAGCACGGCCAGCATCAGACTTTCGGGATCACCGTTAATCCAGTGCCAGATGGCCACGGAGTTATGCATGATGGAGGTATGCGGATGAACACACCCCTTCGGCGCTCCGGTGGTCCCGCTGGTGTAGGGGAGCAGGCAGGTCGCGTCGGGATCATTGATCAGTTCCGGCGGTGACAGCTGGCTGTCCATGGCCTCAAGCCAGGGCGTGATGGTAGCACGTCCGCCCTCAGGGAGCTGATCATCATAAAGCCAGTTTCGCCATTCTTCAGGCGCCGGCAGGTCATCGGCACGCATATCGCTGAAAGTATCCGAGTAAGAGGTCACCAGCAATTGGTGAAGCTCGCTCTCTCCGGTCATTGCGTCATTTGCGTCAGCTAGTTCGCGGGCCAGTTCGGCGGAGCATATGGCGACTTTGGCGCCCGTGTCGCGGATGTAATGGCTCAGTTCCGAGGTTCTGCTCATCGGATTGACGGGTACCACAACCGCGTTGGCGCGCATGATGGCGTAGTGGGCGATTACCAGTTGCGGGCAGTTCTGCATCATGACCAACACCCGGTCGCCGGGCCTGATGCCGGCGGCGCTTAACCAGCCTGCCAGCGTTTCGCACTGTTGCTGAAGGCTGCGGTAACTGAGCGTGCCGTCAAAAAAGCGCAGTGCCGCTTTGTCAGGATAGCGCCGGGCGCTGGTGACCAGATTGTCCCACAGAGTCGTGCGCGGTGGCTGTAAAGCCTTCGAGAGCTGTGGTGGCCAAAACTTGTTGAATGCGCCGGAATTAGTCGTCGTCATGTTTGGAGTTCCTGGTTGAAGTGGGGGTAATAACGCGTCGAAAGAATGCGTCAAGTTCGCCCATAATGCCCCGCCGGAAAGTAAGTACGCAGATCACAAAGACGATACCCATGACCATAATCACTGACTCACCCAGAGTCGCGAACCAGTTGATGCCGGTGAGCTGCGACAGCATCACGCCCAGCTGGCCGATCTTGTTTTCGAGCGCGACCAGTACCACGGCACCTACCACGGGACCTGAAAGTGTGCCCAGCCCGCCCACGAGCGTCATCAGCAGAGCATGGCCAGACGTCATCCAGTGCACGTCAGAAAGCGTGACAAAGCCGAGGCCAATCGCCTTGAGTGCGCCGGCAAGGCCGGTAAGGGATGCAGATAAGGTGAAGACCAGCAGCTTATAGCGGTCGGGATGATAACCGAGGGAAATGGCCCGGGACTGGTTGTCCTTGATGGCAATCATGGATTGACCGAACGGCGAGCGCACTACTCTTGCAATGAACAGAAACGCAATCAGGCCGATGGCCAGCGTGGCGTAGTACATGTTCAGGTCGTTTCGCAGGTCAATGACGCCGAACAGCATGCCGCGGTCGATCCCCTGCAGACCGTCTTCACCACCTGTCTGAGGGATCTGCACGCAGAGAAAATAGACCAGTTGTGCCAGGGCCAGGGTGATCATGGTGAAATAGATACCAGAGCGGCGTATCGACAGGTAACCGATCACGATACCCATCAGCGCGCCAATGCCGAGGCCGGTGAGCAGGGCCAGTTCCGGAGACAGCGACCAGGCCTTGATTCCGTAGCCGGCCATATAGCCCCCGACCCCAAGAAACGCGGCGTGTCCCAGCGATGCGAGGCCGGTATAGCCAAGGAGCAGATGAAAGGCACAGGCGAACAGCGCGTAGCAAAGAATCTTGATGCCCAGTACCGGGTAGAGCCCGGCCCAGGGTGCGGCCAGCATGACCAACAGCAGAACCCCGTAGGATGACAGGCGGAGGTTTTCATAACGGCGGCTCATCATTCTCTACCTCCAAACAGGCCGTTCGGCCGGACAAGCAGAACCAGCACCATCACCAGAAACATCACCATGGAAGAGGCAGGCGGGTAATAAACCTTGGTGAGGGCCTCTACCAGGCCTAGCGCGACGCCTGTGACAATGGTGCCGGCGATCGACCCCATTCCACCGATGACCACGACTGCGAATACGATGACGATCATGGTTTGGCCTGTGAGCGCGGAGACCTGCATGATCGGCGCAGCCAGAACTCCGGCAAAAGCTGCCAGCGCAACCCCAAACCCGAAGGTCAGGCTTATCAGTACAGGCACATTGATGCCGAACGTCTCTACAAGCTTTGGGTTTTCCGTTGCTGCTCGCAGGTAACCGCCCAGCCGTGTCCGCTCGATTCCGTACCAGGTGAGGACACACACGGTGAGAGAGGCGGCGATAACCCAAAGACGGTAGTTGGGGATGATCAGGAAGCCCAGGTCAGTAACCCCTGAGATTGGGGCAGGACCGTAGGGTTTACCGGATACGCCAAAGATGGAGCGCACGACCCCCTCGATAATGAGCGTCAGGCCCAGGGTCAGCAGCAGGCCATAGAGGTAGTCGAGTTTGTAAATCCGCCTCAGGAAAAGGCGTTCAAGCACAATGCCGAACACCCCAACAACCACAGGGGCGAGCAGCAGCATGACCCAATAGTTGAGGTTAAAGTAATAAAGCCCTGCCCAGCTGAGCAGCGCTCCGAGCATAAACATGGCGCCATGAGTGAAGTTGATCACGTGCAGCATGCCGAAAATGACGGCGAGGCCCAGGCTCAGGACAGCATAGAAACTGCCGTTTACCAGGCCAATCATCAACTGTGCCATGAGCGCCTGAGAAGGCACCCCGAATATGTCCATAGCCTTACCTTGTGAGCATGATTTTTATGTTTGTAATGACGTCAGACGCTGAGCATCCTGATGACTCTGTCGGCGTTGTCGTCAAGCTCGTCCGGGTTGAGGGTTTCGATGATGCGGCCGCTTTCCATGAACAGCAGCCGGTCCGACAAAGCGGATGAAAAATGAAAGTTCTGCTCCACCAGTAAAATGGTGTAGCCCCGCTGGCGGAGCTCTTTAATGGCTTCACCCAGGGTCTGGACAATGACCGGCGCCAGACCTTCCGAGATCTCATCTAACAGCAGCAGTCGCGAGCCCGTACGAAGTATGCGGGCCAGCGCCAGCATCTGTTGTTCTCCACCTGACAGGGCCGTGCCCGGGCTCCGCTTGCGCTCCTCCAGATTAGGAAACAACCGGTAGACCTCATCCATGGAAAGTCCCGGTGCCTGGCCCCGGTGCAGTGGTGGTAGCCGCAGGTTTTCCTCGCAGCTGAGGCTGGAGAAAATCCCGCGCTCTTCCGGGCAATAACCGACGCCGAGTCGGGCGATCCGGTAGGTGTCCAGGCCGATCACCTCCTGGCCGAACAGCTTGACAGAGCCACTGCGTCGATCTGTCAGGCCGAGCAGGGCTTTAAGGGTCGTTGTTCGCCCGGACCCATTACGGCCCAGCAAAGTCACGACTTCGCCTGAATGCACCTCGAAATCGACGCCCTGTAAAATATGGGATTCGCCATACCAGGCTTCGAGCCCCTCCACCGCAAGAACCGGTGGCTGCGATGTGGTGTTCATGCTGCACCCCCTTCGCCATAGCTGGGCGCGGACCCCAGATAGGCCTCCATTACCTGAGGATTTGTGGACACGTCCTGGTAAGTTCCGGTAGCAATGATACGACCGCGTTGCAGCACTGAAAGGGTGTCTGCGATTGCCGACACCACCTTCATGTTGTGCTCCACCATCAGTACCGTGCGCCCGGCGGCCACCTGCTTGATCAGGCGGGTGACCCGGTCCACGTCCTCATACCCCATGCCCTGGGTAGGCTCGTCCAGCAGCATCAGCGCCGGGTCCATGGCCAGCGTAGTGGCCAGCTCCAGCGCCCGCTTGCGCCCATAAGGCAGGCTGCCGGCCAGATGGTCGGCAACGCTGGTGAGCCCCACGGAATCCAGCAGCTCCATGGCCCGATCGTTAAGGCGGTTCAGCACGCGATCGCTTTTCCAGAAAAAAAACGACACGCCCATTTCCCGTTGCAACGCAAACCGCACGTTATCGAGCACGCTGAGGCTGCCAAACACGGCAGAGATCTGAAACGAACGCACCATGCCTCGCTGGGCAATCTGACTGGGCCTCAGCGTCGACATGGGCTGGCCGTTGAAGTGGATCTCACCGGAACTGGGCGTCACAAAGCCCGTGAGCAAATTGAACAGCGTCGTTTTACCGGCCCCGTTCGGTCCGACCAGGGCGTGGATATGCCCCTTCCTGACCGACAGGTCCACCTCGCTCACCGCCGTGAAGCCTTTAAAGTGCTTACTTAACCGCCGAGTGCCTAGTATCTCCTGCGTCATGGGGCCCACCTTCAGCCCTTGACCAGCGGGCAGCGTGACTCGGAGAGCGGCTGATAGGCCTTTTCAGCCGGAACGGTTTCCAGCAGCTTGTAGTAGTCCCAGGGTTCTTTGGACTCTTTCGGGCTTTTTACCTCAAAGAGATAAACGTCGTGTACCATCTGGCCATCGGGACGGATGCGGCCGTTCTTCGCAAACAGGTCATTAATCTCATGCTCGTGCAGGTAAGCCAGCACTGCACCGGCATCATCCGTGCCCAGGGCGTTGACCGCGCTCAGATAATTGGTGACGGCTGAGTAGGTGGCCGCGTTAAGCATGCTGGGCATCTTGCCCGTCTTCTCGAAAAAACGCTGGCTCCACTGCCGCGCTTCTTCGTCCTGATTCCAGTAGAACCCCTCCACCAGCAGCATGCCCTGTGTGACTTCCAGGCCAAGAGCATGAACATCCGTCATGCTGGCGGCGAGGCCAACAATTTTCTGCCTTCGGTTGATGCCAAACTCGTTGGCCACCCGAACCGCGTTATGCAGGTCTGCACCGGCGCTGGCTATGCCGATCACATCAGCACCAGAGCTCTGGGCCTGCAGCAGAAATGACGCAAAATCCGGGGCCCCCATCGGGTGGTGCAGCGAGCCAACGATTTTTCCGCCACTGCGTTCAACGGAGCGGGTGGCGTCATACTCAATGGACTTGCCCAGCGCATAATCCACCGTCACGAAATACCATGTGTCATCGCCTTGCTCTGTTAGCGTACGACCCAGACTATTGGCCAGGGAATAGGTGTCCCAGGCGTAAAGAATGGTGTTCGGTGAGCATTGTTCGTTATTGATGGTGGTAGACCCGGAACCGGTCACCATCAGGACGCGATCTTTCTCGCGGGTAACCTGAGACACCGCCAGTGCTACAGCGGAGTTGATGACGTCGGTGATCATGTCTACGCCATTGTTGTCATACCACTCACGGGCACGGCTGGCAGCTACGTCCGTTTTGTTTTGATGGTCGGCCGTTACCACTTCCACCCCAAAGGCCGGCTTATGCTCGGCAACGAAGTCAGCAACCGCCATGCGCGTAGATACGATGGCGCCCTCGCCGCTAAGATCCGAGAAGATCCCTGACATATCTGCAAGAACGCCGATTTTCACGGTGTTGCCTGAGATGCCCTCAGCACTGGCTGCCGCGCTGGCAACCAATGAGGTGGCGAACAGTATGTTCATTATTGTTTTCTTCATAACGTCTGCTCTTATTGTTGTGTTTATGATTAGTTGGTGATGCGCTGCGCCCAGCGGCCGATCTCTGTCAGTGTGGTCCTGGTTTCGGGCAAGAATGGGAACAGGGTGTAAACGTGTACGGAATCCTCCACGGGTACCATAGTCACGTCGACACCGGCGTCACGGGCCCGTTCCAGTAGACGGAAGCTGTCGCTGTAGAGTGACTCGCCTTCGACGGCGGATAAAAAGACCGGAGGGAGTCCGCTGAGATCCCCAAATAAGGGCGATACAAGTGGGTCGCGCGGTTCGTGTTCCTGGAAGTAGGACGCGGCCATAAAGGCCAGGCTGTCACGGTTGGCCGCAGGATCCTGGCCGGTAAACTCTTTGATGCTGTCGCCCGACAACGTCAGATCCGCGAACGGGCAGATTGCGATGATGCCGGCCGGCAGGGTGTCGCCCGCCATTTTGAGCGTAAGTGCCAGAGCCAGAGCCAGACCGGCGCCGGATGACTCGCCGCTCAGCAAAATGTTGGCGGGGTTAACGCCTTGGTTCACCAGGCCACGATAGGCGTCCACCGCATCGTCGAGCGCCGCAGGGTATGGGTTTTCCGGTGCCAGTCGATAATCGACGGTTATACAGTCTCCCGATACGGTCTCGGCTAGCCGACCGGCATACTCGACGGAGCCACGGGCTGAGCCAAGCATGTAACCGCCGCCATGGAAGTGAAGAATCGTAGCGCGCTCTTGGTCACCGGAAGTGCCTGGCATCTTCACCTTCAAGGCGTCGACACCGCCTAGCTCAACGTTCTCGACCTCCAGTTCTTTGGGAGCAGGGAAGTTGCTGGTAAGGAACCGGTCATAGCCTTCACGCATGCCATCGTGCCCGCGAGCCACATCCTCGGCGGTAAACGCAGACTTCCACATATCGAACGCGCGCTGGCTCTCTGGCCGCAGCATCCGTTTGCCTTCGTGTGTTGCAGACAGTCCCTGAACCTCTCCTGCGGGACGATTGACTGCTTCAAGAACGTTGTAATCCCACACAAATGCCCAGGTAGCCTCAGTCATGGGGTCGATATGCTGCATACCTTTCCAGCGGCCGTTGCGGGCTTTGATACGCTCTGGCTCAGACTCATGAACCAGCTTCACCATGGCCCGGGCACCGGACTGAACCCGGGTAGTGCGGGGGCGGCGGCGCTGCTCATATTCCTCAAGCGCAGCTTCGACATTGTCAGGACCGTGGCGCTCCAGCATGGTCGCTAGTACCCAGGCGTCTTCCATTCCCTGGCACGCGCCCTGCGCCAGAAACGGCACCATCGGGTGCGCGGCATCGCCCATAAGTGACACCCGGCGATCCGTCCAGCGCTCAATGGGATCGCGGTAATACATTCCGGTTAAAAATGACGTCTCGATCTGATCCATCATGGCCTGGGCCCGTGGTTCCAGGTCGGAAAATGACGCGCGCAGCTCGTCGATATCACCGCTTTCTGTCCAGGACTCCCGGTGCACCTCATCAGAAGGGACCGAAGCGAGAATGCTGTAAAGGTTCTTGGGACGAATCCAGTAGGTGATGAGAGTGCGGCCAGGGCCGAACCAATAGTTGCCACGCTCGTCCAGATCAATGCCTTCCAGCTTCTCAGCGGGGATAAGTGCCCGCCACATGAGAATGTTGGAAAACTGCACGTCGTCTTCGCCGAACAGCTGCTTACGGACTACCGAGTGAATGCCATCGGCTCCGATCAGCACGTCTCCGCGAATGCTTTCGCCGTTCTCCAGGTGCACGGTGACGCCGGTCTCATCCTGCTCGAAGCCTTTGCAGCGAGCGCCAAGTCGCAGACTCTCCCCGGGTAGGGCATTGGCGAGAATCTCAACCAGATCGGCGCGATGGATGTTGTAGAGCGGTGCGCCCCAGCGCTGCGCGCCTTCTTCACCCAGCGGCGATACGTACAGAAGTTTTCCGGTGTTGATATCTCGCATATCGAAGGACTTGGGTATCACGCATTTTTCAGCAACGGCTTCTTCCAGACCGAGTTCGCGCAGTACTAACGATCCGTTGCTGGCGATCTGGATGCCTGCACCTATCTCGCTGAGCTGGGAGGCCTGCTCAAGGACAGTGACGTCAATTCCTTTCTTACGTAATGCTATGGCAGCGGTGAGGCCGGCGATACCTGCGCCTATGAGTAGAACGTGCATGAAGACATACCTCTTTGTTTTTGTCATTTGCGTACGAACGTACGTTAGTATCGTTTCGCACAATAGATGATGTCAACAGCTTGTGGGAGTCTTCGGTTGGTAGGGGCCCGGAGCGTTGGCGTGGCTGGGTGAGGGGATTAGCGAAATTTACCGAAATAACAGACCGCTATAACTATGCTCAAGGTGTGTCGGATTGACCAGGAACCCGTCTGCGAAAGCGCGCTCATGCGGCTAGGCTGGCCCGTCACCTGGGCGAAATTCCCGTCCAGGTGACGAAGACTTGTTATTCTGTTCGGAGCTACTGGCGATCGACGAGCTGGTAATTTTCAGGGCGCACAAAGGTGCTGTCGTGGATCAACTCTTCGGAGATTGACGTGACTTCATAAACGTACGTGATCCTTGGTTTTTGCTTCCATTGCTCAATCAGCGCATCCTTTTTGTCGTTTACGATATTGCTAAACAACCCCGTTGCCGCGCTCTTTATTCCGTCCAGGCCCTTGCTCAGGTCAACATCGGTCGACTTGGCGGTTTTCACCTCAGGGCAGGTCTCTTGCTTCTGAAACCACTCCATTTTGATGGACAGTGGGTACCCTTCGATCTGCGCCAGCTCGCGGGTCCATGTGTTGTACGACCGCTCGTCGGTTTTTTCAATGTCGCCGACAAACGAGCCAATGAATTTAAAGCCGTCACGACCGACCAGCCGGACCAGAATATCGTCGTCCCCGACCGCCTTCAGGTAGTTGTCGATGGCCTCAGAGTGAACTTGCCAGGCTCTGTTCATCTCTTCCGAGGGGTCCGTTGTCCAGAATACGAACTGAAGCAGATTGGTGTCCCGTCGTCCTTGCAGGTCCTGCATATCAGTTTGCCAGCTGACCACATATTCGCGGGCTTTAAGCCCCCCGATCTGCCGGTTTTGGCCGGTTTCTTCCACGTTGAATTTCTGGTCCGCCAGGGTGACTTCACACTGCCGCTCTTCGTAGCTTACGTATTCTTCTTCTTCCCCTTCGCTGTTGTCCTCTTTGGACAAGAGTAATGGCGATATCAGACACCCGCCGAGGGGGCATTCCCGATAGGTGTTCTCTTTATTGTCGAGCATCCAGAGCAGGTTCTGGTCAATGCGGAAAATGCCGCTTTCATCCGCATTCGCCCAGCGCATGAGCAGGTTGCTGAACCTGGACTTGGTGTCAATGCGGCGCATATCACTGCGAGTATAAACCTGTTGGTTGCCTGAAAAACCCGGCACAAGGCCACCGGTGACCGAATACTCAGCCTGAACCACTGACGTGGGGTTTTTCGGAGAGGTGTCTTCTTCTTTAGTGGTTGTGGTCGCACAGCCGGCGAGTACCGCCAGGCCAAAGGCGGCCATAATGGTCCGCTGGAACGAGTAAATCATGGAAGTCCCTTTGTTTAATGATTCGTTGCATATTTTTATGCCGCGGCAAGATTGCCTCTTTTCTGAAGTTTTGTCCACGTTCAGCGCCCGGATATGTGGTCTGAGTCCACGTAGCACAGTCCAGCTCCACACCGAATTGTTGACGAACAGTAACCCCGCCTGGAAGTCTGTTCAGCGGCACAGCAATCCACCCCTGAAATCCATGGACCAGCAACGATTAACTGCGGTTGGCAGACGAATCCGGCTACGACCTTAATGTGAGGGCTCATTGGAGCGCTAATAGGTCAGGAGGAGGTGCTGTAGGGCGTAGGGTTTACGGACCCAGTAGACGTAAGGCAAGGTCAAACTTTTTGGCTTTGATTTTTTCTTCATCCAGGCAATGGAAGTGTAGAGTGCAGGTGATCACGCCATACTTATCAGCGGGGCGCTGAGTGGTTGTGACGTTTGAGATATTCTCAAATATTAAATCCAGAACAACGGCATTGTTGGGTCTTATTAAGATGGGCAAGGCTGGCTGAGCAATGCGATCCTCTGAGGAAAGTGAATTGATCCCCCCTGAATTTGCAATAACCAAAACCTTAATGTCCGAATGTTTTTCGACCTTGCAGTGTTCCATGTAAAGGCTGTGTTCGTTAATATTCGTAGCGTTAATCCTGGCAAGATAAGCGTCATCCTCCAGTTCATAGCTGTCAATGATCTGAAGGATCAGGGGGCCATCTTTCTGCTTCCACTGTACGAACGTTCGCCCGCTATCGATAAGAAAGCTTGCCAGCACAGGGATAAGTGCTTCCATACCCGGGAAGTAATCTGTTGGCAGATCGTCCCTGGCTTGAGCTCGGTCTTT
>CAZHAY010000047.1:0-20093 GCA_964530545.1 uncultured Marinobacter sp. | reverse complement strand
ATTCCTGCGATGAACAGTTCCGCTATGGAGGTTTCCGACACCACACCGTAGATGATCATGCCGATGCTGGGCGGGATCAGGAAAGCGATATCGCTGGCATTGATGATCAGCGCCAGAGTAAATGAGTCGGAATAACCCGCCTTAAGCAATTTAGGTCTCAGGGGCCCGCCAATGGCGACAACGGTGGCCTGGGTAGAGCCGGACACCGCTCCGAACAGCGTACAGGAGGCTGCGGTGCTGATAGCCAGTCCCCCTTTGATATGACCGATAAACGCCATGACCATGGCGATAAGGCGATCTGCCGACTGACCCCGGGTCATGATGTCGGCGGCGAGAATAAACATGGGGACGGCGATCAGCGAGGCGGGGCGGATACCCGCCATCATCTGCTGTATCAGAGTCGTCATCTGGCCAAAGCCACTGAAGAGCTCATAGAAACCCGCAATCGCCGCCACGAGTAATGGAATCATCATGGGGAAGCCCAGAAGGAGCAAAACAATCATGATGGTCAGCAGTAAAGTTGCCATGAGGCGTTCCTTTTTCTTGTTCTTGCGGCCGCGTCAGAGTTCAGCGTCGGTGTCTTCGTAACCATCAACGACCGAGGTCGACAGAAAGACTTCCCTGGACAGTAAATTCTTTACTGCAGTCAGCAGATACTGGACGCCTGTAATCGCGAAGCCGATCGGCACCCACAGATAAATCGTCCAGATTGGCAGGTTAAGCGCGGGAAGAACACGGCCCCGGTCGTACAGGTTTTGTATGTATTCGACCGAGTAAAAGCAGAGGAAGAACATGACGGCGGCGGTGGCGAGCGAAATAAAGATCATCATGGCCTTCCGGCCAGCGGTCGGAAGCATGTCGTAAAATGCCGACATACGGATATGTCGGCCGTGGCGAGCCGCGTAGCCAACACCGGCGAAGGTCACCAGAATGATCAGGATGCGGTTGATCTCGCCGGAGAAGAACAGTCCCTGGCCGAAGAAAAAGCGAGCGATCACGTTAATACAGGTGTTGGCGGCCATAAGCAGGATACCCGTGGCCAGCATGAAAGCCTCGACACGGGCAATGGTCAGATCGATAACGCCAAGCAGGCCCGGCAGTCCAGACTGGTAACCTTCGGACTCGTCGGGTTCGGTGGCAGAGCGGGTCATGGAAGATGCTCCATTGAAGAAAGAGTGACTCACGTCCCCGGGTGCCTGCCCGGGGATCGGGTGCAGTCGTTATTCGCCTTGTACGACTTCAAGATCCTGCTTGAACTGCTCAAGCAACTCTTTGCCACGCTCGCCGGTCATTTCGATGAACCGCTGCTCGACCTGCGGAGCGCGATCCCTGAACGCCTGAATCTGCTCTTCATCAAGTCGGGTAACGGTGACGTCGTCAGATGCTTCTTCGATTTTGGCAAGAGACTCATCCGCCAGGCCATCAATGTGCACGATGATCTTATCGAACGCATAGTCGGCGGCGTCTTTTATCAGTTTTTGATCTTCTTCTGAGAGCCCCTCGAAGAAGTCCTGGTTTGCCATAATGGCAGTGGTAAACCAGCCATGCCCGGTAAATAAGAGGTTGGGAGAAACCTCATACAAACCGCCGGACTCGATCCAGAAGATGGGGTTCTCTTGACCATTGATCATGTTGGTTTGCAGCGCCCCGTATACTTCGCCCCATGGCAGCGGTGTTGGCGTCGCGCCAAAAGCTTCATAAGTGGCGGAGAGAAGCGGGTTGGTCATAACCCGGATCTTCTTGTTGCGAAGATCTTCGGGAGTGGAGACCTGTTCGTCCAGGGTGATAACCATTTCCCCTTCCGGGTACATCCTCAGCAGCTCCAGGCCTTTTTCAGCATAAAGCTCAGGGAACATATTGTTGATGGCTTCGCTTTCCTTGAAGAATTCCACGACCGTGTCCATGTCGGTGGGCAGCAGATAGGGAATAAAGAAAATCTGGGCCTCAGGAATCAGGGCGCCGGTGAAGCCCGGTGACTGGTTTACAAACTGGAGGATGCCATTCTGGGTCTGTTCCATGATGTCATCGGATTCCCCCAACTGGCCAAATTCGAAGATCTGGATCTGATGGTCGGAGTTCTCCTCCACATATTCCTTGAAGTATTCGGCGTATACATCCTGAACGTCGCCGTCATATTCTTCGTGAGCGTACCGCCAGGTGGCCGCGTTGGCGATACTGGCCGCCCCGATGGCAGCTGCCAGGGTGAGCGTGGTCGCGCCGGTGAGTGTCCGTATCGTTGTGCTGATATTCATGCCTTGTTTCTCCATCGTCCTAAAGAGGCACGGCTGGGGCCTGGCCGGCTTTTTTGTTATGTAATCGGGCCTGAGGGTCGGGCGCGAGGAACCCGAGCCCAGCCGCGGCATTTGTTTTAATTAACGCCTTTTCAGACTGGCAAAACATTGATAATAAGGCAAGAAAAGCGGGCACAACGGTAACATTAATGTCCGGGGGCCGTACGACCTGTAGCCAGAGCGCCGCGAGCCGGCCGGGTATTGCGGATCATGCCATTGCCGGCTGTCTGCTTCTAAGGCAGTCTTGCGTTGGTCAATCCTGATTCTGTATCCGAGCTAAAAGGAAAACCTCAATGTTTTCGGGTAGAACCGGTTGTTTGCTCATTTTCTTTCTGGTCCTGCCGCTACTGGCCAGGGGCGATGTTTTATCCCATGGTCAGATAAATGACTTTATGGCGTCCATGACTGCTCTGCAGGCGGACGCGTCTTTTAACGAAGCTCTGGCGGAAGGGCGGCACGCCAGGGATCTTACGGGCAGTGTCCCCGGTACGATGATGGTTTCGGATATTCTGGTTGCGTTTCAGAGCGGAGGAGTGGACAAGGACAAAGCCATACAGGCCCGATCCAGCGAGATTGTTCAAGGCCATGGGTTTCCAGGGCTCACTGAGTGGGCGAAAACCGGGGACCGTATTCTCCTGGCGCTGATGAACCTGCAACTGGGGGAGACCGGTGCGCAGTTGCTGCAGGAGCTGGATCGAATAGAAGCCAACGTCTATGGCACGACCTATTTTTCATCCGATCAACAGACCCGTGTGCTGGCCATGCTGGCAGCCAGCAGGGAACGAATCCAGATAGCGGGGGCAGTGCCGGAACAGGACCGGGAAGCGGTACGGCCGTTTCTTGCGGAGCTTCAGCAGGTACTGGACTGGCAATAGGCTGCGGGCTGTTGCGTCAGCTCGATAGCCAGACCGGTGAAAATCAGGGAAGTCATACCAGAAAGAAGAGAAAAATGGCGGTGGGCCAGGGATTCGAACCCCGGGACGGCTATAAACCGTCGGCGGTTTTCAAGACCGCTGCATTCAGCCACTCTGCCAGCCCACCGTTGATCCATATTGTTGCTGCCATTGCGACAGCGGTGTGCATGATACCGGAATGTGATGCTCTGTCAACGCCTTCTGGCGCAGGAAGCTGATGGTAACGTTCCGGTTTTTCAGCGGGAGCGGATCAGTTGACGCGTGCGCCGTGACGAGTCAGCTTGCCTTCCTGGTTCCACACGAGAGTTCGCATCTGCTCTTCATAGATCATCCGCTCACCCTGACATTCAGCCACATCGGACCAGCAGAACCATACGCGGTCGCCAGGACGACATTGGGCGAGCCTGCCACAGTCGAGCCTCGGCACGGTTCCTATAACCGGGTAGCCACCCATTGTCTGACGGTCATTTAAAAGAACCACCGGCTTACCATCACCCGGAATCTGAACGGTGCCGCAGTTAACGCCGCGGGAGGTTACGCCGCCCGGAGACAGCAGCGGAGCGCCATCGAGACGGTAACCCATTCGATCGGAGTCAGCAGTAATTTGATAAGGGCGCTGAACCAGCCGCGCGAGATCTGCCCTGGAAAAAAGATGTTGATCGGGCCCCGGTACAAGTTTCAACCGTGCTTCCCCCGGCGGAGCCCGGTGGGATTTCGGTAGTCGCCGGCGCAGTCGGCGGTCGTCAGTGTCCAGCTTGGCGGCTGGTAACGCGGGAACCCGGTCGTCAGTTCTAACAGTGCCCAGATCGGTAAACCGTTCACGAACTACGGCGGAGCGGCTGCCGAGAAAGCATCGGGTCTGCCATCCACCCGCGACGGCCAGATAGGTCAGCAGACCTGTGCCGGACACGGGTATTTCTATACGGTCTCCCTGCTGCATCTGAAATACGCTCCAACCCGGCAGCGGCCGCCCATTCAGGCGGGTCTGGTCGGCGGCCCCGGTTATGGCCATCAGCAAGGGGCCATCGGCTGTGGCAGTAAAGCCACCCAGAGTGATTTCCAGGCATGCGGCATTGGTCGGATTGTCCAGCATGTGGTTGGCCCAGCGCCAGGCGCGAAGATCCGCAGCGCCCCCTGCTGCCAGACCATGGTGCTGATAGCCAGTCCGCCCCCCGTCCTGAACTGTGGTGCGCGGGCCGGGATTTAGGATACGGAGACCGGTCACGGGGAAGCCACCGCTTCATCGAACGGAGTGTCGTCGCCTCCGAGCGCCACGAATTCCTTCTGGTCGACGGCACGGAAGCGAATGGTGTCGCCTACCTGGAGCAGAGCCAGATGTTCCTCATCGAACAGGGGTGTTGAGCAACGACCGATAAGCTGCCAGCCGCCCGGGCTGACGGACGGATACACCGCTGTTTGCTGGTCCGCAATGCCAACGCTACCTGCCGCTACCCGCAGACGAGGCCGGTTGAGCCTGGGCGTGGCAATGGCGGGGTCAACCAGGCCCATGAACGCAAAGCCAGGGCTAAAGCCAAGGGCATACACCTGATACGAGGTCTGGCTGTGGAGGTCCGCAATCTGTTCAGGGGTCAGGTTACGGGCAGCGGCCATTGCATGCAGGTCCGGACCGACCGTGGGGTGATACCACACGGGAAGCTCTATCACGCGCCGGGCCTTGGTGGCGGGTTCAGGTTGATCATCAGCAATGATCTGTAACTCCTGGATAACAAATCGAAAGTCTGCGAGATCCGGATTGTAGTACACGGCGATGGATCCGTAAGCGGGCACGACGTCCGTCAAACAGAAGTTCAGCCGCTGGCGGATCTGGCTGCACCAGGCGCTGATCAACGGGGTATTGTCCGGGTCGATTTTTTGACTGAACTCGACCAGAACTGCATCTTCTGCTGTCGGTATGATTCTGGGACAAGGCTGTCCGGGCATCGTCACTTACCGCGACTGCTGCTCAGTAATGGCAGCACGAATAGCACGGGTTGCTTCCAGCGCATAGGCATTATCGCCATGGACGCAGAGGGTCTCTGCGGGTAGAGGCAGCCATTTGCCGGAGATGCTGTAGACACCGCCCTGTTGAATCAGGGACAAGGCCTGCTGAAGAATAACATCCGGCTCCTGGTAAACGGCGCCCCTTTCGGTGCGGGGCACGAGCAGCCCATCGTCGTCGTAGGCACGGTCTGCAAAAGCCTCAGGAATCACGGGTACGCCGGTGCGACGGGCCATCTCCCGGTGCTGCTCGATGTCCGGCGTTGCCGGGATCATCAGCGGCAGGCCATCCCGATAGCCCGCCACCGCTTCTATGACGACCTGCAGGATGGCGGTGTCTCTCATCATGTCGTTGTATAGCGCGCCATGAGGCTTTACGTAGGAGACTTCCGTTTGAAGGGCCCGACATATGCCCTCAAGGGCCCCGGTCTGATACCAGATAAGGCTGCGTAGTTCCGTCGGTGAATGGGCGATGGAGCGCCTGCCGAAGCCAACCAGATCCTGATAGGAAGGGTGGGCACCGATCGCAACGCCATATTGCACCGCCAGCGCCACGGTATTGGCCATAATGGCCGGGTCCGACGCATGGAAGCCGCAGGCAATATTGGCCATATCAATGAATGGCATGACGGCTTCGTCCTGGCCCATGGTCCATGGGCCGAAACTTTCCCCGAGATCACAGTTCAGCTTCATTCCAATCCCTTTTCTGATGGCAGACTGTTTCAGTCTACCATCCCAACTCCTGCCGCACCGTTTCAGCCCGGGACTGGCGGGCCTGAAGCGTCTCGGGGGTATTCGCCGGCATGTGCCAGCCCTGCAGATGCTGCTCAATCAGTTCTACCAGTGCGCTGATATGGCCATCGGTGGCGTTCAGGGCAGGGATATAAGCAAAGGCTTTGCCGCCGGACTCCATGAAATACTCGCGGTTCTCCTCGTTGATCTCTTCAATCGTCTCCAGACAGTCTGCGGAAAAACCGGGACAGAATACGTCGACAGACTCAACGCCCTGTCCGGGGAGCGCTTTCATGGTGGCGTCGGTATAGGGCTTGAGCCACTCTTCGCGGCCAAACCGGGACTGGAAGGTGGTGATGTATTCGTCATCTGCCAGACCGAGGCGCTCTGCCAGCAGGCGTGACGTTTTATGGCACTCACAGAAGTAAGGGTCGCCTTTAAGCAGGTAACTTTTCGGAATGCCGTGGTACGAAAGAATCAGCTTACGGTGACGGCCATGACTGGCCCAGTGTTGTTCGATATGCGCCGCCATTGCCTCGATATAAGGCGGGAAGTCATGGTAATGGCTGATAAAACGGAAATCGGGCAGCCAGCGTCGTTGCGCAAAGTCCCTGGCGACGGCATCAAAGGTAGACGCTGAGGTGGACCCTGAGTATTGGGGGTACAAAGGCAAGACCAGTAATTGACGCACACCCTGGGCTTCCATCTCATCCAGCACGCTGCTGATGGAGGGGTTGCCGTAACGCATGGCAAAACCCACAACCACGTTATCGCCGTAGGTTTTCTGCAGCACAGCGCGGATGCCCTCGCACTGGTCCGCCGTATGAATAAGCAGGGGAGAACCTTCCGGCTGCCAGATGGTGCGGTAGGCCTGGGCCGAGCGGGCAGGGCGGATGCGCAGGATGACTCCGTGGAGAATCAGCCACCACAAGGGTCGAGGCGTTTCGACCACCCGGGGGTCCGCGAGAAATTCCGCCAGGTAACGGCGCAGTGAACGGGTGGTCGGGGCATCGGGGGTACCCAGGTTGGTGATCAGGACGCCAAGGCGCGCCGGTTTGTCATGGCGAAATGAGTCGTCACCCTTGTAATTCATGGGAGCGATATCCTCACAAGTTAAAGAAGCAGATGATGCCGGGCGACGCCGGTTCGACCCTGGCCTTGTTCAGCCCTGATGGTCTGCGGCCTGCTGTCTCAGGCGCGGAATCAGACCCCGCAGGTCGTATCCGGCCTGAGCGGCCTGCCCGATAATGGGCTCCAGCGGACGGTAGCGAGCTGCACTCAGTGCCCACAGTACGGTGCTCCGTGTACCAGAGCGGCAAAACGCGAACACGGGCTTTTCGGCCTGTTCAAACTCGGGAGCGAACGCATCCACGTCAGTGTCGGTGATATGGCCAGACTCTACGGGCAGATAAATCCACTTCATACCGTGGGCCTCGGCCTCACGCTGAAGATCTGCCATGGCCGGCTGGCCGGGCTCTTCGTGTTCCGGGCGGTTCGCAATCAGCGTCCGGAATCCAAGCCGGGCCAGTTCCGCCACGTCTTCCGGTCGAATCTGGGGGCTGACAGCGAGGCTGTCATCGATTCTGCGAATATCCATCTTTAGCCTCATCTGGCCGTCGTAATCGCGGCCGGTTATAGCGGCATTGGTCAACACCGGGTCGCCTTGATTCTACAGAAAATCCGTCAGTGAAACAGCCGCCTACGCAGTGATCAAATTCTATCGCGGCGATTGGGTAGACCCTGTCCCATAGCTGCCAGGGGCAATAGGGAAGAACTGGTATAAAAAAGCCCGGCGCTGATGGCCGGGCAGAGGCGTGCGAGTAGTATCCATGAAAGACTTCCAGACAACCGGCATCAACGGGGATACCGGTTAGCTTCAGTATTGCCTAAATTTTGAACACTTCAAGGGCGCAATCACTGTTCATTCAAACTGTTTTTGAATATGTGCACGTCTCTTAGAGGAAAAAGGTCTGTCTTATAATTCAAACTCAGCCCACACCGGGCAGTGGTCAGATGGGCGTTCCATGGCACGAATGTCGTAACTGACGCCGGCAGCACGCGCTTTCGGCAGCAGGCTCTCGCTCGCCATGATGAGATCGATGCGCAGGCCGCGCCTGGGTTCACGCTCGAAGCCCCGGCTACGGTAATCGAACCAGCTAAAAGTGTCGGCCTCCTGGGGGTGAAGATGACGGAACACATCTGTCAGCCCCCGCTGCTCCACCTGAGCCAGCCATTCCCGCTCTTCCGGCAGGAAGCTGCACTTTCCGGTGCGCAACCAGCGTTTGGCGTTGTCTGCACCGATACCGATATCCAGGTCGGTAGGGGAGATGTTCATGTCACCCATTAACAGAAGATGGCCGCCTTCGGCTTTTAACTCGTCCAGCAGGCGCAACAGGTCCTGGTAGAATTTCTGTTTGGCCGGGAACTTGACCGGGTGGTCCCGGCTTTCGCCCTGGGGGAAATAGCCGTTGATGACAGTGAGGAGCTCTCCGTTAACAGTGAACCGGCCACGGATCAGCCGGCGCTGCGCCTCTTCGCCGTCCCAGGCGTAGCCTTTATGGACGGCCTGGGGCGCTTCCCGGGACATCAGCGCGACGCCGTAGTGGGTTTTCTGTCCGTGGAAATTCACGAAATAGCCCATGGCCTCGACTTCCGCTACCGGAAACTGGTCATCGTTCACCTTGGTTTCCTGCAGGCCAATAATGTCGGGGTTCAACTGGTCCACCACAGCCTGTAGCTGATGCAACCGGGTTCGTATACTGTTGACGTTGAAGGAAACGAATTTCATCTGATCTGGTCCGCGACTTATTGAAAATGACCGAAAATTCTACCACAGCCGGGAGCATCATTATCCCTTCCCAGAACGCTATCAAGGTAATAGGACGGCTGGCTGTTGTCGGGGCCGGCCTTGCGGGACTGACCGTCGCCCATAAGCTTGCGGCTGCCGGCGTTGAGGTCACGCTGTTTGAGAAGGAGCGCGGTCCCGGTGGGCGGATGGCGTCTGAAAGGCTCGGGGGGACCTCCCAGGGCGCAATCGATACTGGCGCGCAGTACTTCACCATCCGCAACCCGGCTTTTCGGGAGTTTCTTATCCGACAGGCCGGCACGGACTGCTGGGGCCTGTGGCATGGCCGTTTCCGGTATCAGAATACGGACAGGCGATGGGAAATGATGCGGCCCGCTGAGCGCTATGTTGGCATTCCGCAAATGTCCGCCATCACCTGTGCCCTGTCCCGTGGGCTGAGTGTGCGCAGCGGTGTGCGGATCCAGGGCCTGTGGCGCAGTGACAACGGCTGCTGGGCACTGACCGACGCCGATGGCGGCCGTTACGACGGGTTTGACGCAGTGATACTGACGGCCCCGCCAATTCAGTCCGCGGAGCTGCTCAGCCAGGGCGACGCCCGGGCGCTCGCGGAAGACGACCGGCTTCGGGTGAGCCAAATGCAGGCCTGCTGGACGGCTGTGGCTCACTTTCCCGACGGCGCGGGTGCCGACTTTGAGGCCCTTATGCCGAAACAGTCCCGGCTCAACTGGGCTGCCAACAATTCGAGCAAGCCGGGACGGCAGGGCGCGGGCGAATGGTGGGTACTGCATGGCGACCCCGACTGGTCCGATGACCACTCTGTCGCTGATCCCCAACAGGTGGCCTGGCAGCTGATGCAGGAGCTGCGGCGGGTGGGCGGGATTACCGCCGTGCCGACGGAGGTACGGGTACATCGCTGGCAGTATGCCCGTGCCAGGACGAGCACCCGCACCGGCCACCTCTGGTTTCCCGATTCCGGCATCGCCATTATTGGAGACTGGCTGGACGGTGGTCGGGTCGAAGGCGCCTTTAACAGTGCCGACAGCCTGTTCAGCCGACTCTTGTCCGAGGGGCGGGTACCCCAGGGCCGCTGATCAGGGTTCCACCGCCGCCGGAGCAGCCACACCCTGGGGCCGCTGATAAAAGTGGGTAATGGTGCCGTCGTCGAATTTGCTGAAAAAGGCACTCACCTGGGTGATTTTTCGCAGGCTGCGACGGCGACTTACCGGGTCCCGGACCAGCACCTGGATCCCGTCAAAACCCTCTCCAATACGGGAGAACTTCGCCCGCATGGTGCAGGTCACCACTTCCGCAGGGGGCAGTTGCAGCTCACGCGCCAGCCAGTGACGGTGCGCGCCAATCTCTGCTTCGCTGAGATTTTCCCGGGTATCCAGATGCTGTAATTTTATGCGGTCGACGATGCATCGTGAATAACTGGCAGGGCGCTGACGGGCGATACGGCGGAAAGCTTCCCAGAAAAAACTGTCCGTCAGATCAGCAAAGTACCGCATATCGCTGAGGCAGGTGTTTACCCATTCGAAGATGTCGGGGTCTTCCAGCGCTTCGTTGATCGCTTCCCGCAGCAGCCAGTCAAAACCCAGCGCCGTCTTGTGGGCGTAGACCTTGCGATACATCTGGTGGCGGCTATAGACGAAATCTTCCAGAGCGCCCAGGCCCTTATGGGTAATGGCGAGGCCCAGCCAGGGCGTACGGCTGTCCCAGCCAAAGCGAAGGTTGCTCAACAGGTGGTCCAGGTTGAATCCACCAATGGTGACCGAGGAGTGGAATCCATCCCGGAGCATATAGTCGGCCCGGTCTGCGTCGATTTCTCCCGACACAATGGACGACAGCATGTTCATCACCAGCGCTGGAATATCCGCGCGCCCCAGCCGGCCGGCTTCGGAGTCCTCACCGGCGATAAATTGCCAGAAGGTGTGGGCGTGACGGGAAAATGCCTCGCTGGGGGTAACCTGAGTGGTTTCCATGATGCCCATGATGTCCTGCACATAAAGACCTGCGGACTCCAGGTCAACACTGGTCAGGATGTCATGGGCGACCCGTACGGAGTAATGCTCGTGTTCGAGTTCTGCCGGGGGTTCCGGGAAATACGCCCGGTAGTCTGCACCTTCCCACAGCTGCCCGAACCGGCCGGGCAGGGCCATCAGATCGTGAATACGGCGGGCCTGGGTGAACTGGTGGGAAAAGCTGGAATGGCCGCTATCATGGAGCAGGCAACCCAGGCGGATCGTCTTGGCAAGGTAGTCGATGGCGTCCAGCTGGCTCAGGGTAAGGTCCACCTGCTCGCTCAGTTGTCGCTCGCGCAGATAGGCGTCGATCATCGCCCGGAACATGCGTCCGCCCACATGCATGACACCGACGCTGTGCAGAAAGCGGGAGTGGGTTGCGCCGGGAAATACCAGGCTCAGAATATCGTTCTGGCAGATATTGCGAAGCCGCTGGAACAGCGGGTGATCGATGACCTGGATCTCGTGGCGGTAAAGAGGAATACCGCCGTGAACCGGATCCATAATAATCTTGTCGTAGGCTCCGAGTAGGTCATTGACCGCCTTGCGCATAGGACAACCTCGCAGGATAGATGTACGGCACTTGTTATATCACACCACCGTGCCAGAATACCTGGTATAAGCAGTGGCTTATCCAGAACCAGACCCGGATATTTAAGGCCCGAGCATGACAGCGCGCACCGAGCGCATACTGATTATCGATCCTGACGAAACCGCCCGAAACGATCTGGACCGGTACCTGGTCTCACGGGGCTTCTACGTGCATGGCTACGCCAACATCGCAGAGGCCCGGCGACTGTTCGAAGCGCAACCGCCCGACGTCATCTTTGCTGACCTGCCTCCCCCGACCATAACGGAACTGACCGCCTGCCTGAAGGATGATGGCAACTTTATGCCGCTGGTTGCCTGCTCCCAGGTGTCCGGGGCCGGGGAGGTGATTGAGGCCCTGCGCGCTGGTGCGGCTGACTTTATCCTCAAGCCGCTGGCCGACAAATCCGTGGTGGAGGATGTTCTGCGGCGGTTGTTTGACCGGGTGCGGGTTCATCGTCTCAATCAACAGTACCGGCAGGAACTGGAAGAAGCCAATACAGATCTGCGGGCGGGTATTGCTGAGTTGCGGGCCGACCAGCGGGCAGGGCGCAAGGTGCAATTGAAGATGCTGCCGGATCACCAGGTCATCCTCAATGGTCTTGCCATCGACCACCTGATCAAGCCCTCGCTGTTTCTCAGCGGTGACTTCCTCGATTATTTTCGTATTTCCGAGGACGAAACCCTGATATACATCGCCGACGTATCCGGCCATGGCGCCAGCTCGGCATTCGTGACCGTGTTGCTTAAAAACCTTACCAATCGCCTGCAGCGCAACCTCCGGCGCGGATCTTCCGACGACATTCTCTCTCCCGCCCGTTTCCTGGCGCGCATCAACAGTGAGCTGATGGACACAGGCCTGGGTAAACACGCGACCGTATTTGTCGGCATCATGTCGGCGTCACAACGCCGGTTACGTTATGCCGTCGGCGGACATTTTCCCATGCCGGTGATTGCCTTCGAAAACGGCGAGGCCCGTTATCTTGAGGGTTCCGGGCTGGCGGTAGGCCTTTTTGATGACCCCGAGTGGGACGAATATCAGCTCGACCTGCCGGGGCCTTTTCACCTGCTGCTGTTCTCCGATGGCATACTGGAAGTGCTGGACGCCGGGAATCTGGCCAAAAAGGAAGTGCAGCTACTTGAACTCATATCAGGAGGCCGTCACACTATCGCATCATTGAACGAGGCTCTGCACGTTGATAGCAAGGCGGAGCTTCCGGACGATATTGCAATTGTGTCGGTGAGTGATATTCGGTTGACCGATACCAGTTCGCAACGTGTATCGGTCACTGATGCCGGGAAGCCGGCGGGTGCCGGATGACAGAATCATCTGGCGTTTCCGTTTTGTCGAACGACTGGCAGTAGAATACATGGCTGGCTACAAGATTCTGCAAGCTGAAAAGCAGGGGATCTACGTCCTGAAGTTCATTGGGGAAATCCGCCTCAACCTGTGCTCGACGCTGGATAATCTGGTGGAGTCCATTACCTTGGATCCGGCGTTTAAAACGGTAGTCATTGATCTGACTGAAACCGAGGTTATCGACAGCACTACCCTCGGTTTATTGGCCAAGATTGCCATGGCCGCCCGTAAACAGAGCCGGCTTCTGCCCACGCTGATCTCTACCAATCCGGACATTACCCGTATTATCACATCCATGGGTTTCGACCGGATTTTTATTATCGTGCGCGAGCCCGCGTCGCGTATAGAAGAACTCGAAGAAATCCCCGTGCTTCGTGCCAGCGAGCAGGAGGTGCGGGACAAGGTACTGGATGCCCACCGTGTACTGATGGGCCTGAACAGCCGTAACCGGGAAGAATTCCGCAACCTGGTACGTGCCCTGGAGTGTGAGGACACAGGCTGACTTCAGCAACATCTCGGGGCACGCCCCCGGACACAACGGGGCCGATACGGAAGCACTATGTCTGAGACTACACGGCCGACTAACGGGCACTCGCCGCTGTTCCCTTCTGATAATGTCCGCCCGTCCCGGGATGTTGCCGTTCTTGGCGGCGGCAGCTTTGGCACGGCCATGGCCAAGGTTCTCTGTGAGAACGGTCATCGTGTTCACTTCTGGATGCGGGATGAGGGCCAGGTCCGGGAGCTGAGAGAGCATCGCACCAACAGCCGGTATATGCCCGAGGTGCGCATCGAGGGCGATCTGCTGCCCACTACCGATTTTGCAGCGTGCGTGACGAACGCTGAAATCGTGTTTGTCGCCATTCCCAGCAAAGCCTTCCGGGACGTCATCCATCAACACGCAGCCGCTTTCCATCCCCAGCAGATCGTGATCAGCCTGACCAAGGGTATCGAGAGGGAAGGCTTCCGCCTGATGAGCGAAATTCTGCAGGAGGAAATTCCCCGTACCCGCATCGGCGTGCTGAGCGGGCCGAACCTGGCAGCGGAGATCGTCAATCGGGAGCTCACCGCCACCGTCATTGCCGCCAAGGATCCGGATGTACGTCGCACCGTACAGGATCTGCTCGGGTGCGAATATTTCCGGGTGTACGCCAATATCGACATTTATGGTGTTGAGCTGGCGGGGGCCCTGAAAAACATCTACGCCATCGTATCTGGCATGGGCGCCGCGCTGGACCTGGGCGAGAACGCCCAGGCCATGCTGCTGACCCGAAGCCTTGCAGAGATGAGCCGCTTTGCCGTAAGTCTTGGCGCCAATCCAATGACCTTTATGGGGCTGTCGGGTATTGGCGACCTGGTGGTGACCTGTACTTCGTCCAAAAGCCGTAATTTCCGGGTGGGCTATGCTGTAGGCAAAGGTGCCCGGCTGGAAGATGCCGTGGCCGAACTTGGCCAGGTGGCGGAAGGCATCCATACTCTGCTACTGGTCAAGGAGAAAGCCGAGGACGTGGGTATTTATATGCCCCTGGTACGAGGCCTGTATGACATCCTTTATGGAGGCGCTTCCATCAAGGCCGTCATTAGCGGCCTGATGACCGCAGTGCAGAACTCCGACGTGGAATTCATTCTACCGAGAACCCTTGCAGGGCAGGGCTGAGGCATGAAACTGCTGATAATGCGGCACGGCGAAGCGGGCTGGCATCAACAGGATGAGCAGCGTGAACTCACCGACATTGGCCGCGTGGCGACGGACAGCGTGGTTCGGCAGATCGCGGACTCTCCGTGGCGGCCGGAAGAAATCTGGTGCAGCACCCTGGTGCGTGCCCGGCAAACTGCCGCCATCGCAGCCGAACTGCTCAACTGCCAGGTGATCGAAAAACCGTTTCTGACCCCGGATGACGACCCCGGCCTGTGTCTGGACGCGCTGCTCGAGGCAGGATCCGGTACCCGGCTGCTGGTTTCCCATATGCCACTGGTCGGCGTACTGACAAGCCTGCTCGTGGACGGCCAGCGCCAGGGCGCTCCGTTCGCCACCAGTCAGGCCCTGGGGCTTGAAATGGTCGTTGCCGGGCCCGGTTGCGCCGAGCTACGGGCGCAGTTTCTACCCTGATCCAGGGTCAGCCGATTCAACGATTGTCAGGAGACAGCCATGAGCCAGGATCCGAAACGCCTCGAAGAACAGATCAAGGCTGCCGCCGCCGGGGACAGTCTGCCGCCCATTGAAAAATGGAATCCCGACCTTTCTGGCGATATCGACATCCGCATAACCCGGGATGGCGACTGGTATCATCAGGACGAGAAAATTCAGCGGGATGCCATCATGCGGTTATTCTCCACCATCCTGCGCCAGGAAGACGATGGCGAGTACTATCTCGTGACCCCGGTCGAAAAGTGGCGCATTCAGGTAGAAGATGCGCCGTTGCTGGCCCACAGTCTCGAAGTTGCCGGCAGCGGCCAGGAGCAAGTGCTGGCGGTGACCACCAACGTGGGTGAGCGACTGCTCATTGGCAAAGAGCATCCGCTGGAAGTGGGAACCTATGACAATGACGGTACGCCAAGGCCGGTAGTCCACGTGCGTCGTGGCCTGGAAGCGCGACTGGTCACCGCTGCGTATTACGAGCTTGCCGACCTGCTGGTTGAGATGCCCGCTTCCGAGGGGGTCGGTCTGGGGGTCTGGAGCAGTGGGAAATTTTTTCCCATGGGTAACGGTTGAAATCGAAGGTTCCGACTCCACCAATGGGGGCGACACGGTAGAAAACCCGGTCTGACCCTTGTTAGACTGGTTCTTACATCCTGTTATCGAGCCCGATCTTGAAAAAGGTCAGGTGGTCGTTAGTTCCTCTGTGCAGTCCGACTGTTCAAGATCATCGATCATCATTTATACAAATACAGTCTTTACGACATGCAAGGAGAAACCATGGCCCAGCCACGTGTTGTTACTATTCACTACACCCTGACCAACGATCAGGGAGAAGAGCTCGACTCCTCCCGGGTAGAGGGTCGTGAGCCCCTGTCGTATCTTGAAGGTGCGCAGAATATTATTGGTGGGCTGGAGAGCGCTCTGTCCGGTAAGGGCTCCGGTGACCAACTGAAGGTCTCTGTTAATCCGGCGGACGGCTATGGTGAAAAGAACGACGAACTGATCCAGCCTGTCCCCCGCTCAGCGTTTGAGGGCGTTGATACCATCGAGCCGGGTATGCAGTTTCAGGCGCAGACCCCAGGCGGCCCCCAGATCGTTCGCGTGGTGGAAGTCAGCGATGAAACCGTCACCATCGATGCCAACCACCCGCTGGCCGGCGAAACGCTCCACTTTGATGTGGAAGTGATTGAGACCCGTCCGGCCACCGATGAAGAGCAGGAGCACGGTCACGTGCATTGATTGCGGCCCTGCTGAAAAACGGTCCTTCGGGGCCGTTTTTTTATGGCCGAGCAACGGGCAAGGCAGAACGGCCATGGATCCATGAAGGTCTTTTGACCGCATAAAAAAAGGCCGGAGCGAACCCCGGCCTTTTCACTGTCCGAACGATTACATGTTCGGGTAGTTGGGACCACCGCCACCTTCCGGCGTCACCCAGGTAATATTCTGGGCCGGGTCCTTGATGTCACAAGTCTTACAGTGAACGCAGTTCTGAGCGTTGATCTGGAACCGCTTACCGCTGCCGTCCTCGGCTTCAACCACTTCGTAAACGCCAGCCGGGCAGTAACGCTGGGCAGGTTCGTCGAACTTGGGCAGGTTGTGCTCGATGGGAATCGACGGATCTTTCAGCTTGAGGTGAATCGGCTGATCTTCCTCGTGGTTGGTGTTGGAAATAAACACCGACGACAGCTTGTCGAACATCATCACGTTATCCGGCTTCGGATAGTCGATTTTCTTGCAGTCAGCCGCCGGCTTCAGCGTGGCGTAGTCCGGCACCGTGTCGCGGAAGGTGAAGGGCAGGGGACGTCCCAGCAGGTTCTGCTCAATAAACGCGATTGCGCCGCCGCCCACGTTGCCGAATTTGTGCATGGCCGGGCCGAAGTTACGCTCCTTGAACAGCTCCTTGTACAGCCAGCTGTCTTCAAAGCTCTGCTGGAAGCTGGTGATTTCCTCTCCGGTCTTGCCGCCCTTCAGGGCGGCAAACACAGCTTCGGCACCGAGCATGCCGGATTTCATGGCTGTGTGAGAGCCTTTGATCTTCGAAAAGTTAAGAGTGCCAGCATCACAGCCCAGCAGAAGGCCACCCGGGAAGCTCATTTTCGGCAGTGAGTTCAGGCCACCCTTGGTAATGGCACGGGCGCCGTAAGAAACACGCTTACCACCCTCCAGATATTTACGGATCTCCGGATGCAGTTTCAGACGCTGCATCTCATGAAACGGGCTGACATGGGGGTTGCTGTAGGACAGGTCGGTAATCAGGCCGACATAGACCTGGCCGTTTTCCAGGTGATAAAGGAAAGAGCCACCGGTGGTGTTTGACTCGTTCAATGGCCAGCCAGTCGTATGAACGACCAGACCCGGCTCATGTTTCTCCGGAGCGATGTCCCAGAGTTCCTTGATACCAATACCGTAATGCTGCGGATCCTTGCCTTCATCCAGCTTGAATTCGCTGATCAGGCGCTTGCCCAGATGACCACGGCAGCCTTCAGTAAACAGGGTGTATTTGGCGCGCAGCTCCATGCCGGGCATATAGCCATCTTTCTGGCTGCCGTCGCGGGCCACGCCCATATCGCCGGTAATAACACCTCTGACCTGACCGTCTTCAATAATGGTCTCGGCGGCCGGGAAACCGGGATAGACTTCAACACCCAAGGCTTCAGCCTGCTCCGCCAGCCAGCGGCAAAGGTTGCCCAGACTGATAATGTAGTTGCCTTCGTTGTGCATGTTTTTCGGTACGAAGGCATTGGGAATCTTGGTGGCCTTGTCCTGACTCTTCATCAGGAAGATATCGTCCCGGGTTACCGGGGTATTCAATGGAGCGCCGCGCTCTTTCCAGTCGGGGAAGAGTTCGTTCAGTGCGGTCGGCTCAAATACGGTACCGGCCAGAATATGGGCACCGATCTCGGAACCTTTCTCGACGACACAGACAGTCAGTTCTTCGCCGGCCTCCTGGGCCAGTTGCATGGTGCGACAGGCTGCTGAGAGACCTGCAGGTCCCCCGCCGACGATCAGAACATCAAACTCCATTGATTCGCGTTCCACGTTGGTCTCCTCAAAACTTCTCATCAGTTGAAACAGAAGGAATCTGGCACGTATGGGCGCCGACCGAATTCAGCCGGGGCAGGTCATGCATCGGCCACGCGCTGCATGCTGCATCTGTCCCTTCATCTTTATAGGTGCTGAACACGTCACATGTTTGCAGCCAGCTGGAACTTCACGTACCGGTGCTCAGGGCAAAAGGTACATATTACCGGACAACTCACGGTTAAACGACAGTCTACCCCGGTTTTTACGCAGTTCAAACGCCCGTTTGAAAAGGGCGCCTGTTTCTGGCAAGGTTACGTGCTTCGGTCGTTGCCTTCAATTGGGCGTAAAGCAACCGGATAGCAAGCAAAGCGAACTATACCATAATAGCGAAACAGGGTTTCAATAACCGAGCGAAAACCGGCCATTTCCGGTCAAAAACAGAACTATGGGGCCGGTAAAATTCGTTCAGATTGCCGCCGAAACCCCCGCAAAGCCGCCATGATGCCGCATTTGCTATTGACCCATCAGGTCTTTGCCTTCAGTATTATGGCGCCCTGACAGCAGGCCCCTCGAAGCCTGACTGTTGAAATCAACGTTCGGCCGCGGCCTCGCGAGCGGTCGGAGCGACAGGAATCATGAATACTCTGGTGTTGCCAGCCCGGCCATTAATGCCCCGGGTGGTTCAGGCGAGAGTCTTTCTGATTACGAGTCATTAAACCCATCGTAGAAGAACGAGGAATCTATGAAGGTTCTGGTCGCTGTAAAACGAGTTATCGACTACAACGTGAAGGTACGCGTCAAGCCGGACAATTCCGGTGTTGATCTGGCCAACGTCAAGATGGCGATGAACCCCTTCTGTGAAATCGCGGTTGAAGAAGCGGTTCGACTGAAGGAAAAAGGCGTCGCCAGCGAAATCGTCGTTGTCTCCATTGGCCCCAAAGCCGCTCAGGAGCAAATCCGTACAGCACTGGCCCTGGGCGCGGATCGTGGTATCCACGTGGAAACAGATCAGGAAGTCCAGTCCCTGGAAGCTGCCAAGCTGCTGAAAGCCGTTGTTGAGAAAGAAGAGCCGAAGCTGGTCATCCTCGGCAAGCAGTCCATCGACTCTGACAACAACCAGACGGGCCAGATGCTGGCCGCGCTGACGGGAATGCCGCAGGGTACCTTTGCGTCCGAAGTTGTGGTGGAAGGCGAGAAAGTTAACGTTACCCGTGAAGTCGACGGCGGTCTGATGACCGTGTCTCTGAACCTGCCGGCGGTGGTTACGACAGACCTGCGTCTGAACGAGCCCCGTTATGCTTCTCTGCCGAACATCATGAAGGCGAAGAAGAAGCCGCTGGATGCCACCTCTCCGGCTGATCTGGGCGTTGATATCTCACCGCGCCTGGAGACCGTCAAGGTTGAAGCACCTGCTGCCCGTAAGGCTGGTATCAAGGTAGAAGACGTAGCCCAGCTGGTCGACAAACTGAAGAACGAAGCGAAGGTGATCTAAATGAGCATCCTGGTATTTGCTGAACACGATAACAGCAGCCTGAAGCAGGCTACCCTGAGTGTCCTGGCTGCGGCTAAGGAAATCGGTGGCGATATCGACGTTCTGGTAGCCGGCGAGAACTGTGGTGCCGTTGCCGAGCAGGCTGCCAAGGCTGATGGCGTCAACAAGGTGCTGGTTGCCGATAACGCGGCTTACGGTCACTTCCTGGGCGAGAACCTGGGCGAGTTGGTGGCAGAACTCGGCAAGAATTACAGCCACATCCTGGCGGCCGCCGGTACCACTGGCAAGGATTTCCTGCCCCGCGTCGCGGCCCTGCTGGACGTAGCTCAGATCTCTGACATCATGGGTGTTGTAGACGCTGACACGTTTGTTCGTCCGATTTACGCCGGTAACGCCATTGCGACCGTGAAATCCAAGGACAGCACCAAAGTGATCACGGTGCGTCCGACGGCTTTCGACCCGGTTGCCGGCGAAGGTGGCTCTGCTGCTGTTGAGAACCTGGATCTGGTGAAGGACACCGGCCTTTCTTCCTTTGTTAAAGAAGAACTGGCTCAGTCTGACCGCCCGGATCTGGCAAGTGCCTCCATCGTTATTTCCGGTGGTCGTGGCATGCAGAACGGCGAGAACTTCAAACTGCTCGAGCAGATTGCGGACCTGCTGGGTGCCGGAGTTGGTGCTTCCCGTGCAGCGGTTGACGCCGGCTTTGTTCCCAACGATATGCAGGTTGGCC
>CAZHAY010000046.1:5460-20284 GCA_964530545.1 uncultured Marinobacter sp. | reverse complement strand
CCACAGGGGTTGGTGGCGCGGATTTCTTCGCAGAACCAGTTGTTGTTCATCTGGTTCACCTTGTCGATCAGGATGAAGCCAGGCTCTGCGTAGTCGTAAGTGGAGGTCATGATGGTGTCCCAGATGAACTGGGCCTTCACTGTACGATAGATGCGGCATGCGACTTTGCCTTCGGCGTTGGCAACGTAGCCTTTCTGCTCCGGATACTCCCGATAGACGAACTGGCTGGCGTCCGTCAGATCGAGGCCTTCGTCCTCGGCTTCCTTGGCAGTGACCGGGAAAGAGAGATACCAGTCATCGTCATTCCTGACCGCTTCGATGAAGTCTTCGGTGATCAGCAGGGACAGGTTGAACTGGCGCAAGCGACCATCTTCCCGCTTGGCCTGGATAAACTCGATCACATCGGGGTGGTGAACATCGAACGTGGCCATCTGTGCACCGCGACGACCGCCGGCGGAGGAGACGGTAAAGCACATGCGGTCGAAAATATCCATGAAGGACAGCGGGCCAGAGGTCGTCGCACCGGCGCCGGCTACGTAGGCGCCGCGGGGGCGCAGGGTAGAGAATTCATAGCCGATACCGCAACCGGCTTTCAGGGTCAGGCCAGCTTCATGGTTCTTTTCCAGGATATCATTCATGGAATCCTGAATGGTGCCCGAAACCGTACAGTTGATCGTGGATGTGGCCGGCTTGTGAGCTTCCGCACCCGCATTGGACGTGATTCGGCCGGCCGGAATGGCGCCGTTCTGAAGGGCCCAGAGAAATTCTTTCATGTAGTGATCGCGCTTGCCCTTGGCTTCTACATCCGCCAGGGCTCTGGCGACCCGCTTGTAGGTATCGTCAATGGTGCGATCTACAGGCTCACCGGTTTTGGTCTTCAGTTGGTATTTGCTGTTCCAAATGTCCAGCGAGGCATCCTGCATCGGAATATCAGTGGTTACTACCTGTAGTTTCGCGTTCATCTCCACCCTCGGTTATGCCTGACTTTTTTATGAGCTGAACGCCGCGAAAGCGACGTCCAATGCCGGTTTGGCGACCCTGGCGGGATTTAGGCCAAACACTATATCTAGTTGGGATTTGGTGGAGTATAGACAGTATGTTGTGGTGTGTGAAGGGCGGTGCCGCTATGGAAACGGCGGTTGTAGTGCTAAAAATGTATGAGGGAAAGCTTGAAATCCCGGTAACGCAGACGGGGCAAGGGCTCCGGCAATCTGTCTGCCTGCGCGACAGTTTCGAGATTTGTGAAACAGGGCACTGGTGTCATCCGGGCCCTGTTCAATTTGTTACCAGAAGGGGCGCTGTTTAGCCAAGTAGCAGGCTGTCATCTTCCACTTCCAGGCCTCGCTGTTGCTCGAACAGGTCGAGAAGATCTTTCACGTCCAGGCCTTCACGTTCCGGACCCGCAATATCAAACACCACCTGGCCCTGATGCAGCATAACGGTACGCTCGCCCACTTCCAGAGCCTGTTTCATGCTATGGGTGACCATCAGCGCGGTGAGCTTCTGTTCGGCGATAATGTCCTGGGTCAGTTGCAGTACAAAGGCGGCAGTTTTGGGGTCGAGCGCTGCGGTGTGTTCGTCCAGCAGCAGAATGGCGGAGGGCGTCAGGCTGGCCATCAGGAGGCTCACCGCCTGTCGCTGGCCCCCAGAAAGCATCCCCATCTTGTCCCCAAGCCGGTTTTCCAGACCCAGGTTGAGCTTGGTCAGCGCCGACCGGAACTGGTCCCGGTAGTGGCGCTTGACCGCACTGGTCAGCCCGCGGCGCTGTCCCCGCCTGACCGCCAGCGCCAGATTCTCTTCGATGGAAAGTCCTTCGCAGGTGCCGGCCAGAGGATCCTGGAAAACCCTGGCTACCCGCTTGGCTCGTTTATGGGTGGACAACCGGGTGACGTCCTGGCCATCCACCTCGATGCGACCGGAGTCCACAATAACTTCACCGGCCAGAGCATTCAGGAAGGTGGACTTGCCCGCGCCATTACTGCCGATCACGGTGACAAACTCACCCTGATTAACGGTCAGGCTCATGCCCCGCAGGGCAGGGTTCTCCAGCGGGGTGCCTTTGCCGAAGGTGAGCTTGAGGTTGTCTGCACTGATCATGGTCTGCTCCTCAGGCTTTATTGCGGGTCAGGCGTGCGCGAACGGTGTTACGGAAGCCCGGCAATACAATCGCCAGCGTAACCAGAATCGCCGTAATGAGGTTCAGGTCCTGAGCGCCGAGGCCCAGCACGTCTGCATTCAGGGCAAAGGCAATGGCCAACCGATAGATGATGGCGCCGATCACGCAGGCAATCAGTGCCCGCAATACGGTAGTCGGGCTGATCAGTGCCTCGCCACCGATTAACGAGGCCAGGCCAATCACGATCACGCCCACGCCCATGGTGACGTCGGCGGCACCCTGGCTTTGCGCTACCAGCGCC
This sequence comes from uncultured Marinobacter sp., assembly GCA_964530545.1. Lineage (GTDB taxonomy): Bacteria > Pseudomonadota > Gammaproteobacteria > Pseudomonadales > Oleiphilaceae > Marinobacter. The sequence goes on along the minus strand of CAZHAY010000046.1, from coordinate 17,867 downwards.
CCGGCAAGGCCAACCAGGCCATTGGATACTGCAACGCCGAGCACTACCATGGCACCGGTGGCAATACCCTGGGCCCGGGCCATACGGGGGTTGGCGCCGGTGGCCCGCATGGACAGGCCCACCTCAGACTTCATAAACCGCCACAGCAGCACCAGCACGACGGCTGTCACCACACTGAACAGCGCAACCGGGGCAAGAAAATAGTATTCATCCGGTAACCGGTTATCCCACCAGGTTACCACCGTCTCCTGCATCAGCAGCGGCACGTTGGGCCCGCCCATCACACGCAGGTTGACGGAATAAAGAGCGATCATGGTGAGGATCGATGCCAGCAGGTTCAGAATGCCCAGCTTGACGTTCAGCAGCGCGGTCACAGCACCCGCAGCCATACCGGCGAGAATGGCCATGCCGGTGGCAAGCCAGGGGTTCCAGCCGGAGATAATCAGTACCGCCGCCACGGCCGCCCCGAGGGGGAAGCTACCATCGACGGTCAGGTCCGGGAAGTCGAGTACCCGGAAGGAGATATAGATACCGAAGGCGACCAGACCATAGATAAGACCAGTCTCAACAGCACCAAAAAAAGCGATCTGACTAAGCATGAGAGGACGTTCGCGTGGCTGGAGCAGGCCCGGCGGTTACAACACCGGGCCTGTCGGAGTTCAGTCGTTACCGACTACCTTGGAAGCTTCGGAGATGATTTCGTCACTCAGGGTGGTGCCCATTTTTTCAGCAGCAGCCGGATTGACGTACAGCTCCAGGTTGTCGAGGGTTTCTACCGGCATTTCTGCGGGTGATGCACCTTCAAGAATGCGGGCGACCATAGCGCCGGTCTGCCGGCCCAGGTCATAGTAGTTGAAGCCCAGAGCGGCGACGGCGCCACGCTCAACGGTGGCCGTGTCTGCTGCAAATACGGGGATTTTTGCCCGGGCACCAACCGAGATCACAGCCTCGGCAGCACTGATCACCGTGTTGTCGGTGGTCAGGTAAATGGCGTCAACCTTGTCGGTCAGGGAGCGGGCGGCACCCAGGACTTCTGACGTCTTGGTGGCGGCTGCCTTTTCCAGCTTCAGTCCGCGATCATTCAGGCTTTTCTCAAGCTGGTTGATCAACGCAACGGCGTTGGCTTCACCGGGATTGTAGACCGTACCGATGGACCTGGCGTTGGGCACAATGCGCAGAATCATGTCCAGGTGGCGGTCAAGAGGCAACATGTCACTGGCGCCGGTGATGTTGCCACCGGGCGCGTCCAGGCTCTGCACCAGTTTTGCGGCCACGGGATCAGTTACCGCGGAAAATACAATGGGGATCTTGCGTGTGGCTGCGGCAGCGGTCTGGGCAGAGGGCGTGGCGATGGCGACAATGACGTCGGGCTGGTCACCGACAAACTTACGGGCGATCTGGCTGGCGATGGCTGCGTTACCCTGCGCACTCTCGTGCATCAGGATCAGGTTCTCGCCCACACGATAGCCCCGCTCGGCAAGCTCGTCTTTGGTGCCTTCATGCACCGCATCCAACGCCGGGTGCTCGACGATCTGGGTGATGGCGACGGTTTTCGTTTCATCCGCTTGCGCCACCCCAAGGCCAGCAACCAGGCCGGTCAGCAGAAAAGAGCTTGCCAGAATACGTGAAAAAATCTTGGCCATGAGCCGTTTCTCCAGAAATATGGCGTATGGGCGGCCGGGCAGTTCCGCACCGCAAAAACGGAGGCGGGAGTTTACCACAGGATGACAGTTTTTGCGTCACTATTAATACCGGTCTGGCATCAGCGTGGGGCCCGAAGTACATCCGCGGGCTCACCGCAAATTTCTGCGGTTTGCCTTTGACGGGGTCGGTCGACATGCCATAGTCTTCAGAGACCGGCGTGACCCTCGTCGGAAACTCCAACGATAACAATAATCAGGCCTGGTGCCACCCGGGTGGCACCTGCCAGAGTCAGAGGTCTTCGGATAAATGACTAAACAACAAAAATTACCGCTGGACTTGATATATCACTGGGAAACCGCTCGGGCCGAAAAGGTCTATATGACTCAGCCGCTGCCCAATGGCCGTGTGGTGGATTTCACCTGGCGCCGGGCGGTTGGCGAAGCCAGGCGAATGGCCACTTATCTCAAATCCCTGAACCTTCCTGAAAAGAGCCGTATTGGCATCCTGTCCAAGAACTGCGCCCACTGGATAATGTCAGACTGGGCCATCTGGATGGCCGGCCATGTGTCAGTGCCTTTATATCCGACACTGAATGCCGACACCGTCAGCTACATCGTCGATCATGCGGATATCCAGGTGATGTTCGTGGGCAAGCTGGATGACTGGGACGCCATGAAGCCGGGCATGCCCGAGTCGGTCCACTGCATCAGTTATCCGCTAAGCCCGCCCACGTCCTTTGAAACCTGGGACAGTATCGTGGCGGCCAACGCCCCGCTGGAGGCCAACCCCGCCCGTGAACCGGATGAGATGGCTACCGTTGTCTATACCTCTGGCAGTACCGGGCGGCCCAAGGGCGTCATGCTGAGCTTCAGCAACCTGGCCTTCGCCGCGTCCGGCGCCGCCGACCGGCTGGAAGTCACCAGTGAGGACCGTTATCTGTCCTACCTGCCTCTGGCCCACGTATTCGAGCGGTACGTTGGTGAGCTGGTATCCATGAACAAGGGGTTCCATCTGTATTTTGCCAATACACTGGACACCTTCGTGGAAGACCTGCAGCGCTGCCAGCCAACCTTGTTTATTGCGGTTCCCAGAATCTGGACCAAGTTCCAGCACGGGATTTTTGAAAAGATGCCCAAGGAGAAGCTGGACAAGCTGCTGAAAATTCCCCTGCTGAACCGTCTGATCAAGAAGAAGGTACTCACCGGGCTGGGCCTGCAACATGTCCGGTACGCCGGCTCCGGCTCAGCGCCCCTGTCCCATGACACGCTGGAATGGTACCGGAACCTTGGTTTGGAGCTCCTGGAGGGCTACGGCATGTCTGAGAACATTGCCTATTCCCACACCACCCAGCCCGGCCGGGCCCGGACCGGCTATGTGGGTGAGGCTCTGCCGGGGGTAGAGTGCAAAATCGGTGAGCACGGGGAGGTACTGGTGAAAAGCCCTACAACCATGATGGGCTATTACCGGGATGAGGAACGAACAAAAGAAGCCATGACGGAAGATGGCTTTCTGCGCACCGGCGATGTGGGTGAGATTGATGAGCTGGGTCGCCTGAAACTGACGGGCCGGCTCAAGGAGGTCTTCAAGACCAGCAAAGGCAAGTACGTGGCTCCGGCGCCGATCGAAAACAAGCTGATGAGCAACGATAATATCGAGGCGGTATGCGTCTCGGGCGAGAATCAGGTATCGCCGTTCTGCCTGGTCATGCTGTCTGAATCCGCCCAGCAACAGCGGGATGATCCCGCAACCCGGCAACGGCTGGAAGCGGAGTTCACTGCGCTGATCCGGGACGTCAACCAGACTCTGGACCCCCATGAGCACCTGCGTTTTATGGTAGTGGTCAAAGAGCCCTGGACCATTGAGAACGATTTCCTGACACCGACCATGAAGCTCAAGCGTAATGTGGTTGAAGACGCCTATCGGGCCCGGGTAGAGAGTTGGTACGCCCAGAATCAGACCGTTATCTGGGAGTGAACGGAAGACGCCTTATTGCTGGCTGTAAGCCCGGGCTGAGCCGATGGACCGGCTCATCAGGATAATGGGCACGATGCCCGCCACCACAATAATCAGCGCCGGCAGGGCGCTGATCCCCAGCATCTCATCCGACGCATACTGATAAACGTGCGTGGCCAGCGTGTCAAAATTGAAAGGCCGCAGAATGAGCGTGGCGGGCAGCTCCTTCATGCAATCGACGAACACCACCAGTGCCGCTGTCAGCATGGTGCCCCGGAGCATGGGCAGATGTACCTGAAGCAGGGTAGCCGACGTGCTTCTCCCCAGGGAGCGGGCGGCCATATCCATGCTGGGAGTGATCTTCTGCAGGCCGCTTTCAAGACTGCCGGCGGATACCGCCAGAAAACGCACCGTATAGGCAAACACCAGCGCGAACGCCGTGCCGCTCAGGAGCAACCCGGTACTGACGCCAAACCAGTCCCTCATCCAGGCGTCTACCTGGTTGTCGAACGCGGCCATCGGGACGATCACCCCCACCGCCAGCACGGCTCCCGGCATGGCGTATCCAAGGCTGGACAGCCGCATCAGCGTGCGCATGGGGCGGGTGTCATGGAGTCGGCGGCTGTAGGCCAGAATCAGGCCGATCACCAGCGTGGTCAGGGCAGCGGCGGTCGACAGGAACAGGCTGTTGGCGGCGTTCTTCAGAAAGGCGCCGGTCCAGCTCTGCTCGAAGTAGAGCACTGCGTAATGGCCCAGCACCACGGCCGGCACCACAAAACCCAGCAGGATCGGCGCAGCGCAAACCCCGACGCAAATCCACTGGCGGGGCCGGCTCATGACAAACCGCTGGATCGGCGCTCGACTGTCCCGTCCGGCGTACTGCTTCTGACGCCGGCGGGAATAGCGCTCCAGCGTCACCAAGATAACCACGAAGGTCAGCATGATCATGGCAATCTGCGACGCCCCGCCGAGATTGCCCAGATTCATCCAGGTATCGAACAGGCCTGCGGTCAAGGTCTGGACGGCGAAATAGTCCACCGTGCCAAAATCGTTCAGGGCTTCCATCAGTACCAGCGAAAGCCCCACCGCAACCGCGGGCCGGGCAATGGGAAGGACCACCCGGAAGAACGTGCTCAGAGCAGAGTGGCCCAGGCTGCGACTGACCGCGAACAGCGACGGAGACTGGTCCAGAAACGCCGCCCGGGCCAGCAGATAAACGTAGGGGTAAAGTACCAGCCCCAGCATCAGGGTGGCACCCCACAGGCTGCGGATGTCCGGGAACCAGTAATCCCGGGCGCTCTGCCAGCCAAACCAGTCGCGCAGCGCGCCCTGAATGGGACCGGCATACTGAAGCAGATCGGTATAGACGTAGGCGATTACATAGGCAGGGACCGCGAAAGGGAGCAGCAAGGCCCATTCGAACAGCTTCCGGCCGGGAAACTCACACATGGTCACCGCCCAGGCGGTCGCGAGTCCAATGCTCAGCGTTATGACCGATACCCCGGCCATTAACAGCAGCGTGGTCCACACATAACGGGGCAAGGTGGTATCCAGCAGGTGCGGCCAGATGTTGTCGTCGGGAAAGAACGCCAGCCAGGCGACGGAAAAGACCGGCAGGGCAACAATGGCCGTAATGACAGTGGCAGCAATCAGCCACCGTTTGGAAGTGCGGCGCGGCGTCAGCGGTGACGGGGTAACCGGTACGTCGGAGACGTCGGCCTGGTTCATGATCATCCTGTGTGTGGCAAAAGGGCAGGAGTGTACCCAACAGCGCCCCCGGCAGACAACGCCGGAGGTTAATAAGACATCGGCCCGGGTTTCAGCCCGGGCCGATTGCTGCCAACAGGCAGACTCAGGTATCAGCGGTCGTAGTCGACCCGGTCGACCATACGTACCGCCTCGGCGGCGTTATCGGCAATGGTCTGCAGCGATAGCGTATCGGGATTCAATTCATCCCACCCGGCGACAATGCCGGTCGGCGGCACGTCCGGGTTGGCCGGGAATTCGTTGTTAGCCTGGGCATAGATCTGCTGGGCTTCATCGCTGGACAGGTACTCCATCAGCGCGATGGCGTTGTCACGGTTCGGCGCGCTGCGGGTGAGAGCGATACCGCTGATGTTGATGTGCGTACCGCGGCCGTCAGTGTTGGGAAACACAATGCGTACCTGCTCCGCCACCGGACGCTGCTCTTCGTCCTGCAGCATGACGCCGTAGTAATAGCTGTTGCCAATGGCAACGTCACAGGCGCCCTCGGCAATGGCCTTGATCTGATCCCGGTCACCGCCCTGGGGTTTGCGGGCCAGGTTGTTTTTCAGTCCCTGCAACCATTCTTCGGCTTCTTCTGCGCCATGGTGGGCGATCATCGCGGAAATCAGAGCAATGTTATAAGGATGCTTACCGCTGCGGGTACAGATGCGGCCTTCCCACTTCGGGTCCGCCAGCTCTTCATAGGTGGTGATGGCGCCTTCCTCTACCCGGTCAAGGGAAGTGAAAATCATCCGGCCACGGGTGGTAAGGCCAAACCACTTGCCGTCGGGGTGGCGCAGGTTTTCCGGGATGTTCTTTTCCAGGGTTTCGTTGTCGACGCCGGCGGTCAGATCCCGGTCAACCAGATCCGAGATACGGGAAATGTCCACGGTCATGACCACGTCCGCCGGGCTGTTCCGGCCTTCCCGCTCCAGACGCTCTGCCAGCCCCTGGCGGGCAAAGATGACGTTGGTTTTGATGCCTGTCTCTTCCGTAAAGGCGTCCAGCAGGGGCTTGAGCAGAAACTCCTGACGATAGGAGTAGATATTCACCTCACCGCTGGCGGCTGCGGGCAGTGGGGCAAGCGTAACAGCGCAGGCGGTGATGGCTGCGGCCAGTTTCATTTTCATAGGGCGATTCCGTGGCTGATCAGTAAAAGAAATCATTCTCATTACTTCGGAAGGCGCTGTCAACCAGTTCGCAGTCTTCCCCCAGATAAGCTTTGTTACCATTCAGTGCTATGTTTCCGGGAGATTTTTCTGGTTAAGTAAGGGCACTATTTAAACAAACTGATGCAGGTTCACAGCAGTCATGGCACAAACGGATCGACGAGGGCATATCCGCACGGCGCTTAATGCCAGGGTAAGCGTCACCCACGCTACCTTGGGCAAGCGGGATTTTGCGACCCGTGATATTTCCGATGGTGGTGTGTTCGTTGTAGTGGAAGAGAGCGATTTCAAGCCAGAGCTCGGCGATGTGGTCATCGTTCAGGTGCAGGGGTTGCCGGTACCGGCCCCCGAGCTGCGTATGACGGTGGTGCGCCAGACCTCGGACGGGTTTGGGCTGCAGTTCTCAGACGACTGATTCGTCATAAAGCGCCCTTTATCGGAACATCCGCCCTTTGTGTTGACAGGTTGTGAATCCGGTCACGGCACGGTTCCCGGATTCAGGAGGACAATGGCCGGTGGTTGACACATAACAGGGAGGTGGCGACATGGAGGTTGTCGAGAAACGTCCAGGTCAGAGGTGGAAGGTGGGGGTAACCCAGAGAAAGGTGTATGCGCAGGATCTGGAAGTCGGCATGTTTGTGTCGGATCTGGACCGGCCCTGGCACCTGACACCGTTCCCGATCCAGGGCTTTTATATCCGGTCACAGGACGATATCCGGGCACTGATTTCCCATTGCCGCTGGGTGATGGTGGATGTGGCCGAAGACCGTGACAGTCTGGAGTACGATCACGTCGGTGCGCCCAGCTTCGCCCGACGTACCAGCCGCAGGATCCGTCCTCAGGATATTCTTGAGCTGCCGCCGTTGCAGGTGAAAAACCCTGTGCGCCATCAGGCTTCCCGTTCCCTGAAACGGGAACTGAGGGCCAGCCGGGTGCTGTTAACCTCGGCAGAGAATGCAATCCGCAAAGTGGCCGGCAGTCTGCGCAACGATATGGTGCCCGACCTGCGTTCCATATCGAAAGTGGCACGTCAGATGACCGCAAGCGTCATTCGCAACCCCGATGCGCTGCTGTGGCTGGCCCGGGTGCGGGAGCATGATGACCATAGCTACCAGCACTCCCTGCGTATGGCGGTCTGGGCGCTGGTGTTGGGGCGTCACCTGGGACTGGAAGAGCCCTTGCTGGCAACACTGGCCACCGGTTGTCTGCTGGCCCATGTGGGAAAGGCCGAGCTGCCCCGGGCCCTGTTGTTTAATGAGCACCAGCTGGATGCTGAGCAATATCAACAGTTCCGCACCTATGTGGAACTGGGGGCACAGCGACTTGAGGAGGCAGGGTTGCCGCGGGGTGTGATCGCGGTGGTGCGCGGTCATCGTGAGCGTCACAACGGCTCTGGATTCCCGGCAGGGGTTCGGGGTGATCGAATTCCACTGCTGGCGAAAATCGCAGGTCTGGTGGACTACTATGAAGCCCTGATTTCGCCGCGGGAGGGCTACCTGCCCCTTACGCCGGCACAGGCGGTGGGGCACCTGTTTGAGCTGCGCAACGTGGAATTCCAGGAAGACCTGGTGGAACAGTTTATCCGTGCGGTCGGCATCTATCCCATCGGCACCCTGGTACAACTGACCAATGGCCAGCGTGGTATTGTCGTCTCTCATTCCCCCCGGCGACGTCTGATGCCGACAGTCATGGTTATGACTGATACCGAGCAGCGTCCGATGAAATCCGCAAAAATCATTGACCTGGCTTCCTGTAAAACCGGACGCGCCGCGGAAAAAGCATTGCGGATCGAAGGGTGCCTGCCTAATGGTACCGGCGGTCTGGACCCGACCCGTTGCGAGCCGGGTCGCGCCGAGAGCCGTTGGAATCTTCGTCGGCTAATGAGCGCCTGAGCCTGCATTCCCCGGCGTTCGCGCCGGGCTTCCCCCATTTCTGAAGTGTTGCGCTACCCGACCGCGATTGGGTTGGGGCGTGACTCAGCCCCATGCACACTTGAATTTTCCTGCTGGTGCCGCAAGATATAGCGCTTGCTAACACTCACCCGCCGGTACTGGTCATGACTCTCCGACAGAATCAGGAAGCGCAGCCCGAATGGGCGCTGGAAATCGAAAACCTGTGGAAAAGCTACGGCAGTGGTTTTGAGGCCCTCAAGGGTATCAATCTACAGGTGCAAAAAGGTGATTTCTTTGCGCTGCTGGGCCCCAACGGCGCTGGTAAATCCACTACCCTGGGTATCGTCTGCTCCCTGGTGAACAAGACCTCCGGAAAGGTTCGGGTGTTTGGCCATGATATTGATACCGACCTGGCTGCCGCCAAACTGAATCTGGGCGTCGTACCCCAGGAATTCAATTTCAACCAGTTTGAAAAGGCCATGGATATTGTCACAACCCAGGCCGGCTATTACGGAATTCCATTGAAAAAGGCCCGGATTTCGGCCGAGCATTATCTGCGCAAGCTGGGCCTCTGGGACAAAAGGGACACTCCGGCGCGCATGCTGTCCGGTGGCATGAAGCGCAGGCTGATGATTGCCCGGGCCCTGGTGCACGAACCCGGCCTGCTGATACTGGACGAACCCACCGCCGGGGTAGATATTGAGCTGCGACGCTCCATGTGGACGTTTCTCGAAGAAATGAACCGTAACGGGACCACCATTATCCTGACGACCCATTATCTGGAAGAGGCTGAGGCTCTATGTCGTAATATCGCCATTATCGACCATGGCGAGATTCTCCATAACACCAGCAAGCGCGAGCTGCTGGCCCAGTTGCAGGTGGAGACGTTTATTCTGGATACGGAGCCTGTGCTCACCGTGGCGCCGGTGCTGGAAGGTTTTGAAACCCGCCTGAATCCCGATGGCAATCTTGAGGTGGATGTTGAGAAGTCACAGGGACTTAACGGCGTATTCTCACAGCTGGATCAACAGAACATCCGGGTGCTGAGCATGAGAACCAAATCCAATCGCCTGGAGGAGCTGTTCATACGCCTCGTCGAAGAGAATGCCCGTCCGGCGGAGGTGACGTCATGACCTTCAGCGCCATTATTACCGCGTTTCTTACCATTGTTATCCGTGAGATCCGGCGGTTTACCCGCATCTGGCCTCAGACCCTGCTGCCGCCTGCAGTCACCATGACCCTTTACTTCATCATCTTTGGCAACCTGATTGGCTCTCGCATTGGCACCATGGGCGGCTTCGACTATATGTCGTTTATCGTCCCTGGGCTGATCATGATGTCAGTGATCACAAGCAGTTACGCTAATGTGGTGTCATCCTTCTTCAGCATGAAGTTCCAGCATTCCATCGAGGAGTTGCTGGTCTCGCCAACCCCCAACTGGGCAATTCTTGCCGGCTATGTGGCGGGCGGCATGGCCCGAGGGCTGGGTGTGGGGCTGATCGTGACACTGCTGTCGCTGGGCTTCACCCAGTTACAGATTCACAACCTGCCGATGATGGTGCTGACGGTGTTCCTGACGTCGGCGCTGTTTGCCCTGGGCGGGTTTATTAACGCCATGCTGGCCACCAAGTTCGATGATATTTCCATTGTGCCGACGTTTGTGCTGACTCCACTTACGTATCTTGGGGGCGTCTTTTATTCCATCGAACTCCTGCCTGCTTTCTGGCAGGGCGTATCCATGATTAACCCGATCCTGTATATGGTGAATGCCTTCCGCTACGGAATTCTCGGGGTGTCTGATGTGAATCCCTTTGTTGCCCTGGGCATGGTGGTGGTGTTCATTACGATTCTTTCGGTGGTGTGCCTGCGTATGCTTCAGCAGGGCAAGGGCATCCGTCAATAAGGAGGCAAGATGGCTCTTGATCAGGCGCCGCTGGGCAAGTCCAGTGAATACCCGGACCGCTACGCGCCGGAACTTCTGTTTCCTGTACCCAGAGACGACAACCGCCGCCGTATCGGCCTGGCGGATGGCCGCTGGCCCTGGTTTGGGGAAGACCTCTGGCAGGCTTGGGAAATCTCCTGGCTCCGACCCGGCGGTGTGCCGGCCGTGGCCTGGGCCGAGTTTCGTCTGCCGGCAACGTCACCCGCGTTGATCGAGTCCAAGTCCCTGAAGCTCTACCTGAACTCCCTCAACCAGGAAGTCTACTCGGAAGAAACGCAGGTCCGACAAACCATCGAGCGGGACCTCTCCAGTGTCTGTGGCGCTCAGGTGACGGTTCTGCTGCACAGTGTTGATACCACCATGACGGCCCACGGACGGCCGCTGAATGGGATTCTGATTGATAATGAGCCGGTGACCGAGGTGGGCTATGAGTACTGCCCCGAGGTCCTGAAAGTGGGGAATGAGGTGGTCTCGGAAATCCTGTGTTCCCACTTGCTGAAGAGCAATTGCCCAGTCACAGGCCAGCCGGACTGGGGCACGTTACTGGTGGAATATAGCGGGCCGGCGATTGATCGGTCGGCGCTGTTGCAGTATGTGGTGGGCTTTCGACAAAAGCAGGACTTCCACGAACACTGCGTCGAAACCGTGTTTACCGATGTGATGCAGGCCTGCCGTCCCGACCATTTGACGGTGAGTGCCCGATATACCCGGCGGGGTGGGCTGGATATCAATCCCTGGCGCAGTACGGAGCCGGGCGAGGCTCCGTCCCTGAGGCTGGTCCGTCAGTAAAGGCGGGCTGGCGGACACCGCGAGGGTTCAGTTCTGTTCGGCTTCTTCTTCACCCCGTAACCGTTCGGCGGCTTCCTCCAGGGCTTCCAGAATGGCCTTGCGGTCGTTGTCCGCGATCTTGCCGGAGTCCAGGTACATGGCGAAGCCGGCATGCTCGTGCTCCAGGAAGCTCCGGTTGGGCCCCAGGTCCCGGCGGAAATCGATCACTTCATAGATAGCGACCGGCCGGCCAAAGCCCTTGACGGTAATCTCCCCCTTGTCCCGGCACATGATCCGTTCCTTGATCAGCGAGTAGGTTTCGTAAGACACCAGGATCTGACCGGGCTCCGCCAGTTGTTCCAGGCGACTGGCCAGGTTCACTTCCTTGCCGATGATGGTGTAATCCATACGGTTTTCCGCGCCGAAATTGCCCACGGTAACGAAGCCGGAACTGATACCCATACGGATCTCCAGGGGGGTGCGAATGCCCTGGCTGCGCCACCGCTGGCGCATGATCTTCATGTGGTTGCGCATGTCGATGGCCATGGAGATACAGGCCAGGGCGTCTTCCTTCTGGCCACGGGACGACGGGTCGCCGAAGAAGATCATGATGGAGTCGCCTACAAACTTGTCGATGGTGCCGCCGTAACGCAGGGCGACTTCCGACATCTCGTTGAAGTAGTTATTCAGCAGTTCGGTCAGGGCTTCCGGTTCCATTTCCTCAGACAGGTCCGTAAAGCCTTTAATATCAGAAAAGAAAACACTCAGTTTTTTACGGCGGGTTTCCAGCCTGACGTCCCGTTCGCCGGTAAAAATGGACTGCCAGACCTGGGGCGACAGGTACTTGGAAAGCTTGTCAGACAGCGCAATGGATTGTTCCCGCTGTTTCTGGATCTGGGTCTTTGCCGCCAGCAGAATGCGGGCCTGCTGGTGGGTATAGAAAGCCGTAACACAGATATAGAAGCCCGTGCCGGCCAGGGAAACAAGGCTGGTCAGCAGCGGCGTCGTTAAGTCATCGGTGACCCCCAGCAGCCCGACCACCAGACCGATGGCGGCGGCCAGCAGCAGGGTGCCGTAGAACCAGAGGTAGAGCCCTCCAACGATCAGGCAACTGAACATCAGCATGAGGGCCATGGCTAACGAGGGAACCGGCGTCAGTCCTGTCAGTCCAATGACGAGACCGCCTGTAATACACTCCACCAGCAACAGATACTGGCGAATACGGGGCTGGCGGTCAGCGCCGAGCCGGCGGCTGATGAAAAGGATGGTGTGTGGCCAGATGACGCCCGCGGC
>CAZHAY010000046.1:0-5360 GCA_964530545.1 uncultured Marinobacter sp. | reverse complement strand
CCAGCGGTCTTGTTATTTTCACCGGCGGCGGTTACGGTTTCCTGCGACAGGATGCCGAACCCAGCCGACGAGATTACCAGTATCGGCTCAGGTGGACAATCGCGAGCCATTTTTGTCATGGGAGACCGTAAACTGAACATGCATAGTGTTACCAGTACGCTGCTGAACAGAGCTTCTGAACCCCGCCTGCAGGCGCCGGCGCCCCCGCAGGATGTGCTGGAGCTGGCACTGGCCTGCGCGGCCCGTGCGCCAGACCACGGATTGCTGCGCCCCTGGCGCTACCTGGTCATTGATGGAGAAGGACTGGAGCAGCTGGGCGAACTCTTCGAAACCAGTGCGCCGGCGGATGCCAGCGACACCCAGCGGGCGAAGTTACGCAATGCGCCGCTGCGTGCACCCATGGTGCTGGTGGCCATCGCCTCGCCGAAAGAACATCCCAAGATTCCCGAATACGAGCAGGAGTATTCCTGTGCCGCCAGCGCTGCCTACCTGGTGCTCGCTTTACAGGCTGAGGGCTACGGCGCCATGTGGCGGTCCGGCGACCCGGCCGACAATGACGAGGTCTGCCGGGGTCTGGGGCTGGCCGATCACGAAAGTATTGTTGGCTTTATCTACACCGGAACCATCGCGTCCACCAAGCCCGCCGTACGCCGGCCTGAAATTGACGAATTTGTCAGCCGCTGGCCCGGCTAGTCTTTTCAGGCAACCCTTTTCCAGGATGGGAAAAGGCTTGCCGCTTTCCTGGTGCCGCTCGTGCATCAGGCCTCATTGCCATCAGGCACTTATCGCTAATTCATTGAAAATATTGGAAAGATAATCTGAGCCAAACGTTGGCATCGTCATTGCTTTAAGTACTGCAAATGCCCCGTACCGGCAAACGCAACCGGGGTAATGCAGTTACTGGAGGCATTATGGCAATCACCTTCGACAAGGCTCTTGGTATCCATGAGCAGGCCCTGGTTGGCCGTAGCCAGCGTGCGCAAGTACTGGCGAACAATCTGGCGAACGCCGATACCCCGGGTTTCAAGGCCCGGGATGTGGACTTCCAGGCCATGCTCCGGCAGGCCACCGAAGCGTCCGGGGGCGAACCCATGGCTCGCACCCATCCGGCTCACCTGGATATTTCCGGCTCTGCCAGCGCTCCGGAGTTGTTGTACCGCACGCCCCATCAGCCCTCCATTGACGGCAATACCGTAGATGCCCAGCAGGAGCAGACTCGTTTCATGCGCAATGCCATGGAGTTTCAGGCGAGTTTTGAGTTTCTGAGCAGCAAATTTTCCGGCCTGACCAAGGCCATCAAGGGCGAGTAAGCCGGTAACCGGGAATAGAGGAGAAATCGTATGTCCCTGGGAAATATTTTTGATATCGCCGGCTCTGGCATGACCGCGCAGCAGTTGCGCCTGAATACCACAGCCTCAAACATCGCCAACGCCGAAACCGCCAGTTCCAGCGTGGATCAGACCTACCGAGCCCGCAAGCCGGTGTTCGCCGCCATTCAACAGCAACTGCTGAACCCGGGCCAGAACGGACATTACCAGTTCGGCCAGGAGCAGGGCGTTGGCGTCACCGTGGAAGGCATCGTTGAAAGCCAGGCTGAGTTGCAGATGCGCTATGAGCCCCACCATCCGGCCGCCAACGAAGATGGGTATGTGTTTTATCCCAACGTGAACGTGGTAGAGGAAATGGCCGACATGATGTCATCGTCGCGCAGCTTCCAGATGAACGTGGACGTAATGAACGCCGCCAAGACCATGATGCAGCGCGTACTCACCCTGGGACAACAGTAACAGGCCAGACATTCTGTTCGGGGAACTGATCAATGAGCATTATCGATAACAGCACTTCAGCTGCGGACGTACTGGCCCAGTACCGCACCAAGCAGGACGGCAGCAAGGCCAACGGCAGCAGTGATCTGGGTAAGAACGAATTCATGGAGCTGATGATTGCCCAGCTGAAGAACCAGAACCCGCTGGAGCCTCAGGGTAACGGCGAGTTTATCGCCGACCTGGCCCAGTTCAGCTCGCTTGAGGAAATGCAGAAGCTGAGCTCAACGGTGGAATCGGTCGTCGGCGAATTCCGTTCGTCCCAGGCTTTGCAGGCATCGGCTATGGTGGGCAAGAGCGTACTGGCACCGGCCAACTTCGGCACCCTCGGTGAGCACGGCGAAATGAACGGTGTGGTTAACGTACCCGCCAGCACCGGCGGTCTGCGCATCAATATTGAAGACGCGTCCGGCGAAATCATCCGCCAGCTGGACCTGGGTGAAGCCTCTCCGGGCCAGCATGCGTTCACCTGGGACGGTGAGGATGGCAACGGCAATCCGTTGCCGCCGGGACGCTACTACGTCAGTGCCCACGGCAGCTATCCCCACGGGATGGAGCAACTGATGACCCTGATGAGCGCCAATGTGGACAGCGTATCCCTGGGCAAGGGCGGTGGTATCACCCTGAATCTCGCCGGCATGGGCTCCATTCCCCTGTCGGAAGTACAACAAGTCAACTGAGTGAGGAATAAACATGGCTTTTAATATCGGACTCAGCGGACTTCGAGCGTCCCAGGTTGACCTGGACGTCACCGGCAACAACATTGCCAACGCCAGCACTGTGGGTTTCAAGGGCAGCAAAGCCCAGTTCGGTGACCTGTATTCCAGTGGCTTTCTGAGCTCTGGCCAGATGGCGATCGGCAGCGGCGTCAAGGTTCAGGACATCAAGCAGAGCTTCGGCCAGGGGTCCATCAGCGGTACCCAGAATGGTCTGGATATGGCCATTGATGGCGATGGCTTCTTTGTGCTGAACAAGGACGGCCAGGTGCAGTATTCACGGGCAGGACAGTTCAGTATTGATAAGAACGGCTTTGTGGTGAACAACCAGGCCAGCCGCGTGCAGGGCTATCAGGCCGACCGCGATGGTAATCTGTCCGGTGTGCGGGGCGACCTGCAGATCAGCACGGATAACCTGGCGCCGAGACGGACCACCCGGTTTGATTCCCAGCTGAACCTGGACTCCCGTCAGCCGATACTGGAAGTTATCCGCCAGTCCTACCAGGTGAATCCCCTGACCCCGACTACCCCGGGCGCTGATCCTGCGGATCCTCCCACGCCGGCAGAAAACGACACCTTGAGCTTCAGATATGCGGACGGGCGCTCTTTTGACCTGAGTTTCAACGGGGATCAGTCCGCCCGGGACATTGCGGAACAGCTTAATGAGCTGTCGGGTGTCACTGCGTCCGCCAGAACCACACTGAATATCGACCCGGACCGCATTGCGCCCGGTAGCCGGTTTACGATTCAGGGTACGGAGTTTGCCATCCCCGATGACGGTGAGGTTTCCACGCCGGCCGAGGCCCTGAACTGGCTGCAGGATGCCATCAATGACTCACCGCTGAACACCATTAATGCCACCAACCAGGGCGGACAGCTTCGGCTGATTGATAGCCGCGGAAATGATCTGGCGGTTCGTGCGGTAGACAATGCCGGCGCAGAACTCATGGACGTCACTGAGCGAGGTACCGTAAACGAGCTGGTGCTGGACCGCTCCGTCAGTGTGAGTTCCGTTAACGGCACCGATGGCCTGCTGGCCACCGCTGAGCCGTCAGTGACACGCACTAACACGTTCAGCCCGGATGATCAGCGTACTTACAACCACGCCACCTCCACCATTATCTACGACAGTCTGGGTAACCCTCACACCATGACCCAGTATTTCGTCAAAGAGCCGGTGTCTGGCGGTGACAGTGTCTGGGCCATGTATGTGCAGATCGACGGCGAAGAGGTGGGTGATCCTCCCTTCACCGACGGTGAGCCGACCCGCGCCCGGTTCGAACTGGAATTCGGCAGCGATGGTACACTCCTTTCTGTCGGCGGAGACCCGTCCGGTAGACTGTTGATTTCCAACTGGACCCCTAAGGACAGCAACGGCGACCCCAACGGCGCTGACGGCCCGCTGACCATCGCCAGTGGCGGAACCTTGCCGATAGCCGATCCGCCCGTAGCGTCGAACTTCATGATCGACATGACAGCAACGACCCAGTACGGCTCATCCTTCGGGGTGACGGATCAGCGGCAAAATGGTTTCACCACCGGTCGCCTGTCCGGTCTTGATGTCTCCGGCGACGGGGTGATTTTCGCCCGCTACTCCAATGGCCAGTCGCAGAATCTGGGGCAGGTCGCGCTGGCGACTTTCGCCAACACAGATGGTCTGTCCCCGATAGGGGATACCAACTGGGTAGAGACGTTTGAATCCGGCCAGCCGGTCTTCGGCGCACCCGGGACGGGTACGCTTGGGTCGATTTCCCCAAGCTCGGTGGAGGAGTCCAACGTGGATCTGTCCCAGGAGCTGGTCAACCTGATCATCGCCCAGCGTAACTATCAGGCTAATGCCAAGACCATTGAGACGGCGGATGCGGTGACTCAGACGATTATTAATCTCCGATAATGGGTCGTTCTTTAATAGATCGTCTGTAATGGACTGTCTTTAATAGATTGTTTTTAACGCGCCTGGGACTGTTGGTGGAGGGCCCCGGGGGCCAGGTGCTCTTTCTACGCCGCAATTCACGGCCCATCCCTGGGCCGGCCTTGCTCCGCGCCATCCATGGCGCTGCTACGAAAGAGCACCTGACCCCCAAGGCCTTATGGAGAATGTTCCCGCCGGAGGAAGAGAGCATTACATTGGCTTTCTTTTTTGCTGCGGTTAACTCCAGCATATGTCACGGAGCGGTATCACCATCGTTCAAGAGACGGAGTGTGGGGGTCCTTTTTCGCAACAGCGCCATGGATGGCGCGGAGCAAGGCCGGTCCAGGGACGGACCGTGAATTGCGGTGGAGAAAAAGGACCCCCGCGATCCGGCTCCGCCACCGATACCTGGCCCCGTACCTAATATTCCTCGACCCGAACCTACACCCCTCCTCATTCTGACCTAAGCCAATTGGCACAACTCCTGCATCACCCATGGAAACGACGAAAAAACCGTCATATTTCCGGCAGGAGTTTTCCCATGGATAAATCCATCTACATCGGCATGTCCGGCGCCAAGCAAAACATGATGGCGCAGCAGGCCCACGCCAACAACCTTGCCAACGTCAACACCACCGGCTTCAAGAAAGACTTCGCCCAGGCCCGCAGCATGCCCGTGTTCGGCGAACACCACCCAACCCGCGCCTACGCCATGACCGAACGCCCCGGCACCGACTTCAGCCCCGGACCGCTCCAGCAAACCGGCCGGGACCTGGACGTGGCGCTGGCCAATGACGGCTGGCTGGCCATCCAGAACAACCTCGGCGAAGAAGTCCTCACCCGTTCCGGCAGCCTGCAGGTTGACGTTAACGGACTTGTACGACTGACCTCCGGCGAAATGGTCCTCGG
>CAZHAY010000045.1:5300-20553 GCA_964530545.1 uncultured Marinobacter sp. | reverse complement strand
CGAGCCCGAAGAAAGGCCCCACAACTCCGGCATTGGTCCGGCGCCATCAGTTTGGCCTGCCAGCCAATAGCCTGACCACAGGCGGGGCACTTCAGCCGCAATTGCAGAATGACAATGGGAAGAATTAACAGGGCAATCAGCCCACCCAGTGGCCCCCAACTATCCCCACTGGATAACCCCAGTTGGCTGCTGAACACCAGCAGGATAACCAGAGCCACAAACGCGAAAATGAAATAGCCCTTGTTTACGGTTTCCCAGCGCCGCAGGCGCTGGTCCTGCTCTGGCGTCAGATAGCTTGCCATGGGTTCCTGCCTGTTGGAGGTTGAAGAACTGGTGCCCAAAGTTTACCACGAAGCGCGCCATGCTTACTCAGCGGGCTCAGGGGTAGACCGGCAACAGACCTGCTTCAAGCAGCGCAGGCAGCTCGGCCGCGGGGACCGGGCGGCTGATCAGGTAGCCCTGGACGAGATCGCACTGGTGCTGCTGAAGGAACTGAAACTGATCTTCCGTTTCAACCCCCTCGGCAACCACCCGGATGCCCAGGTTGTGGGCCAGATTGATCACGGCGCGCGTAATGACCGAATCGTCGTACTTGCGGGTAACGTAAGTGATAAACGACCGATCGATCTTGATCAGGTCGACGGTGAAGTCCCGCAGGTAACCCAGCGACGAATAGCCAACTCCGAAATCATCCAGCGCCAGCTTGACGCCCAGTTCACTGATGCGCTGCAACTGGGTGTGATTGTGCTCGATGTTGGCGATAAAGGATTCTTCCGTCAGCTCGATCTCCAGCTGGCCCGGTTCAACGCCGAATTCCTGGAAACATTGGGCCAGGTATTCCGGCAGATCCGGTTCCGCCAGTTCCTGCCCCGACAGGTTGATCGCGATACCCAACGTCGACAGGGCTGTACCCTGCCATTGCTGGAGCTGCTGGCAGGC
This sequence comes from uncultured Marinobacter sp., assembly GCA_964530545.1. Classification (GTDB taxonomy): domain Bacteria; phylum Pseudomonadota; class Gammaproteobacteria; order Pseudomonadales; family Oleiphilaceae; genus Marinobacter. The sequence goes on along the minus strand of CAZHAY010000045.1, from coordinate 19,614 downwards.
GGCCCGGATGACCCAGCGGCCGATTTCCTTGATGCGGCCGTTCTCTTCGGCAAGGGGAATAAAGTCCGCCGGCGGGACGAGGCCCCGCTCGGGGTGGTTCCAGCGGATGAGGGCTTCGACGCTGGCAGTTCTTGAGGTGGCCAGGTCCAGTTGCGGCTGGTAGTAGAGTTCGAACTGGTTGCGGGCAAGGGCTTCGCTCAGATCCTTGTCCAGCTCCAGCCGGCGCACCTCCCGCTCCTGCATGCCTTCGGTGTAGAACTGATAGGTGTTGCGACCCTGCTCCTTCGCCCGGTACAGGGCAACGTCGGCGTTACGCAGCAAGGTGTCCGCGTCCAGTCCGCTCTGCGGATAGACCGCCACGCCCATGGTGACCGTTATCTGGTGATGCTCGTCGTCAATATGGAAGGGCTCTGTGAAGCAGGCCTTGAGCTGTCCCAGAAGATGGATGACATCGTCGATACTCGTCACGTGCTGCTGGCAGACCATAAACTCGTCACCGCCAGAATAGCCGACCATGATGCCTTCGTCACTGAGCAGGTCGAGCCGCCGCGCCACCTGAACCAGCAGCGCGTCGCCCACGTGATGGCCCAGGGAGTCGTTGAGCATCTGAAACCGGTCCAGATCCATCATGATCAGGGCTACCTGGCGCATCTGACGATCGGCCTGGCTGAGGGTGTGCTGAAGGTCTTCCATAAAGAAACGGCGGTTGGCCAGGCCGGTCAGACTGTCGGTGGACTCCAGTCGTGCCAGGTCCTGCTGAATGGCGACGCGCTGGTCAATTTCTTCCTCCAGCTCCTGACGGGTGCGCAGCAGTGCCCGGTTGCGTTTGAAAATCAGCTGCACCAGCAGGATGGTCAATGCCGCCAATACGCCCAAGGTTGTCATACTGAGAAAGATGACCCACGGCCAGGAGCTGCGGTAACGCTGCATCCAGTCGGTGGTGGGGCGGACTCGCAGAGCCCAGTCGACAGAAGGCAGATGGGCGTCGGTGGTGTGGCTGAAGGTGGTTTGTGCGGGACGGCTGGCAGGGATGCTGTAGGCGATATCGCCGGCTTCCAGAAGTTCAACGCTGAAGTTTCGGCGAACGCCAGGCAGAATCAGCGCTTCGGCCAGCCGTTCCATCCGGAAGACACCGGCAATAAAACCGTCGTTGGCCTCTCCGGCCCCTATCGGCGCGTAGACCACCAGCCCCGGTCCGCCCTGGGCCAGATGGATGACGCCGGAAATGTTCAGGGTGCCGCGCTGTCGGGCACGCTGCAGTTGGTCCCGGCGTTCCTGGTTAAAACCCGCGTCAAAGCCGAGGGCGGGCTCATTGCCTTCCAGTGGTTCGATCCAGCGAATGACCAGGTCCGGGCCGATGCGTTCAATGGCCTGAAAGGTCTGAAAGTCCCGCAAGTAGGCGCGGGCGTCCTCACGCCAGACCTCAAGAGACATCTCGGGCTGCACCTCAAGGCGATGGGCCATACGGCGCAACGCGGTGACGTGGTTAAGGAAATCCTGTTCGAGGTGTCGGGCCAGGGCTTCGGTGTCCTGGACCAGTGTATGCTGGATCTGGGCGTTTTCTTCTGAATCCAGTCCCGTCTTTAGCCCCGTGGCGATCGCCAGAAATGTTAGCAGGACAACGGCTGGAAAGACCGGCTTCATCAACTGGCGTAAATAAACTACAGATACAGGTCGATTCAGCGACACATGGGGCTCCAGCGAACAGCTTCTGAGAGTTCCTTGTTAGGGGCTGGGGAAAAGGCATTATGCATGATTCCGCCAGCTATTTGTTAACTCACTATTTAACAAATACACAGAGTGTAAACGGGTCACACTTCGGGTTCCTGCTGACTTTCCATTAATGGGAACCGGGGCACTTTTCCCGACGCTCTGACCGTACCTTTCTGCTCATGCAGTCCTGCGAAAGGCCTGACTCCAGGTTTCGTCTGCTACAGCGATCCGGGCCAATAAGATCGGAACATCGTATGATGAAGGGTTCCGGGCACTTATGATTTCAGTCAATTTACTCCATCAGGTAAGAGGCAATGTGGTATCTGTGTGGTCTGGGCAGCAATATTTCGCCTGATACAAATCTGCCGCTCGCGGTCGCCAGGCTGGCGGATCGCTTTGGGGAGGTCCGGCTTTCGCCCGTCATCCGTACGCCCCCTTACGGTATGGTGACAAAACGCAGTTTTCTCAATGCGCTGGTGCTGTTTCAGTCACCGTGTAAACCGGATCAGATCAAAGCGCTGTTTAATGGGCTGGAAGAAGCCCTGGGACGGGACCGGTCAGACCCGCTGCGAAGCGTACGGGACCGGCCATTGGATGTGGATATCCTGCAGACGGCGGTAACGCCTGTCTTTGACAGTGCGTTCATTGAGGAAGGGTATTTCCGTCAGTTGCTCAAGGGTGAGCCGGTGGAAGGGGTTCCGCTGACGCTGGACGGACAGCCCTTAGGCCAGACGACGGCCACCGTCTACCGGGATCAGGGCGCCGGTCATAAAGTGATTGTCCAGCAGGGACAGAATCTGCTGGACGACGCTGTCAAAACCGCCCTCCCAGGGTAACAGGGTTTCTGATAACACCTGGGCCTGGTCTTCCGGGGTATGTTCGGGCAGGAAACGAATGGGTCCGGGCATGATTCCGTTGACCCGAACATCCGGTGCCAGTGATCGGGCATAGCTGAGGGTAAGGTTGCTCAGCGCGGCTTTGCTGGCGCAGTAGGCCGCGAACCTCGGGTTGGGCTTCTCCACGTAGATATCGGTGATGTTCACCACCAGGGTAGGCTGGCCCGTATTCCGGCAGCCTTTACGCAGGGCATCCGCCAGCCCGGACATCAACAGCATCGGGGCGATGCTGTTGACCTGATACAGCCGCGCCGCCTGCAGGGCCAGTTGCCCGGCGTCGGGCTCATCGGCGGTGAATTCGGAGGCATTATTCACCAGCAGGTGAACCTGATCTGTCTGGTCCAGCACAGCGGTCAGGGCGCGGTTGACCTGCTCCGGGTCGGCCAGGTCAGCAGCAAGGGCGATGGCGCCCTGTTGGGCCAGGGCACGAATGCCTTCGCTGTCGCTCCGGTAGAGGGCGAACACCCGGTAGCCCCGGCCCAGCAGTGATTTGCAGGTTTCAAGGCCGAGCCGGCGTCCGGCTCCGGTGACGACAGCAACAGGAGCGGTCATGGCGTCAGCGGCCGCCGGTCACCAGTTGCAGGAACTCAGTGCGGGTAGCCTGGTTGGCGCGGAAGCTGCCCAGCATCATGGAGGTTTTCATCACCGAGTTCTGCTTTTCAACGCCTCGCATCATCATGCACATATGGCGGGCTTCGATCACCACCGCAACGCCCGCCGCCTGAGTGACGGACGCGACCGCTTCGGCGATCTCGCGGGTAAGGTTCTCCTGGATCTGAAGGCGTCGCGCGTACATGTCCACGATACGGGCGAACTTTGACAGACCCAGCACTTTGCCGTCGGGAATGTAGGCAATATGGCATTTACCAATAAACGGCAGAACATGGTGCTCGCACAGACTGTAGAGCTCGATATCCTTCACCACAACCATTTCATCCATCGCTGACTCGAACACGGCGCCGTTGACCAGGTCCTCGAGCTGCTGGTTGTAACCCTGGGTCAGGAACTGCATCGCCTTGGCGGCACGGGTTGGCGTATTGCGCAGACCTTCCCTGTCCGGGTCTTCCCCGAGGTGTTCCAGGATGGCGCGATAGTGGTGGGAGAGGGCGTGGAGATCGTCGGTCATGTTGGATTCCGTCTACGGTAAAGCATGTGAACCGGCCATTGTAAGACAAGTCGGCCGGTAACAGTATCTTTTGACGTACAGGATGGCATGGGAAATCTGAACCGGTGGTCAGGTCACGGGGCCTTAATGGCAGAGAATTGCAGACTTCGTTAAACTTCCGCTCCTGAGAGAAAACGGGTGTTTGAATGTCCCGTTGACCGGTCCTTCCCAGCGGCGGGCCAGTATCACCGACAAGGAAGGTATCACCATGCCAGCCATTCATATTCGTCTGCCCGCCCTTACGATCCGTGCCGGTCGTCGGGCTCTGGAGCGGGTTCGTGACGGTGGCCTGCGTCCGGAGGATGTGCATGTGATCCCCGGCGCTGCTGGCGGTCCCAAGGCCTTGGGAATTTCCGGCCTGGATCAGGCTGTTTTCGGGGAATGGCTGATGCGAGCGCCGCAGGAGCGGACACTGATAGGCTCGTCCATTGGCAGCTGGCGGTTCGCAGCGGTAACGTCATCCGATGATCCGGCAACGCAACTGGCGAAACTGGCAGAGCTGTATACGTCCCAGCGGTTTTCCAAGGGAGTGAGCCCCGCGGAGGTCACGCGCAAAAGTACCCTGTTTCTGGAAGAGCTCATTGGTGGTCGTGAACAGGCCATTCTTGAGCACCCCTGGTACCGGCTCAATATCGTGGTGGTGCGCAGCCTGGCCGCACTGGAAGACGACGCCCGCGGGCGACTGGGGTTGGGGTTGATGCGGGCTATCAGTGCCAATATGGTGAGCCGGCGCCATCTGGGGCGCTTCTTTGAACGGGGCATTATCCACGATCAACGCCTGCCTACACCCCTGGCCAAACTGGTGGATTTCCCCAGCCACCAGGTACCGTTGAGCCAGGAAAACCTGATTCCGGCCCTGCTTGCATCTGCATCTATTCCGCTGGTGATGTCTGGCGTGCGCAATATTCCGGGGGCCCCTGAGGGTGTTTACCGGGATGGCGGGCTGTTGGACTACCATCTGGATCTGCCCTATCAGCAGCCGGGGGTGGTGCTGTACCCCCACTTTACGGATCGGGTGGTGCCCGGCTGGTTTGATAAAACGCTGCCCTGGCGTCGTGGTGATGTGGGCCGGCTGCAGGATGTGGTGCTGGTGGCGCCTTCCAGGGCGTATCTGGAATCCCTGCCGGATCGGAAGCTTCCTGACCGGAAGGATTTCGAGCGTTATGCTGGCGATGATGCCGGCCGGGAACGCAGCTGGCGGACGGCGGTGGCCCGTAGCAGCCGTCTGGGCGAGGAGTTTATCGAGCTGATCGATTCCGGTCGCATACGGGAAGTGCTGCAACCTCTGTGACCGGCTGGTTTACCGGGGCGTCAGGGATATCCGGAACCCCGACCAGCCGCTGAGCGGATCCCGGATGGCTTTTGCCCGCAGCGTGACCGGCAGGGGCGGACCGTCCCGCGTCACCACTTCGGTATCCAGCCTCTCCACCGCCTGCCCCCGACGGGCAGCATCGAACAGTATTGCCAACTCCTGATGCATATCGGCTGCAAACAGCGCGTCCAGCGGGGAATCGGTCAGTTCCGTGGTCGGAATTCCCAGCAGAAGCGCCGCCTGGGGCGATAAGTAACCAATCCGACGCTGTTCATCCAGTTCTGCGAAGATGCCTGAGTTAAGCTCGATCATGTCCTGGGTCCGCCGGTCGCCCTGCTGCAGGGAGTGGTAGAGGATGTTTTTCTCGATACCGGTATTGTCCAGTTGCTGTTTGAGCCGACGGCTGCGACGGTCGCGATGGTCAAGCTGGCGCTCGCGGGTGATCAGGCGCTGACAGGCCCAGCCACAACTGCCAGTGGACAGCAGAGTAATCAAGAGGCCTGTCAGCCATACCGGCAACCGCGCCTGATCGCGGAGTTCATCAAGCCAGCCAGCAGCAGGATAGGTGCTGACCATCCATTCACGGTTGGCCAGGGCTATGACCGATCGGATGGGCGGAAAATCATTCGCCAGCGGCCCGGCTGCGGGCAGGGTAGCCAGTGGCCTGCGGGCATGCTGGGAAATATCGTGGATCTCCACCTGCCAGCGTTCGTCGTGAAGCCCCGCGAGCTGATGTTTCAGCCAGGCCTCTGGCAGGATCACCAGTACCAGAAAAGCCGTATCGTCCGAAAGCTGCCCTGGCGCTGACAGTGGCACGAATACCCGCAGTGTCTGCGGCAGGCTGCCGTTATGCTCCAGCCCGGTCAGTGTGGTCGTCGTTGGGCGCCCATTTTGTATGGCCTGCTGCAGCGCATGGCGCCAGTGAGGAACCGACGTGGCGACCAGGCCGAGGCCGGGCACTCCCGGGTTCTCGGCCTGAAACAGCCCCTGGCTGATCACCAGATAGTGATTGGCGGGCTCTGCTGTCTGACTCTGGCGGGCGCCGGTCCAGCTGGAAAAATTGACCGAGCGCCCTGCCTGGGCACTGAGGCGCCGTTCAAGCCGGGTTCGCTCGGCATGGCTGATGGTCGTCAGGAGTTCGACCCCGGCCACCTCGGGAAATTCGCTCAGGAATGGGGCGACGTCCTTCCGGAAGGAGTCCACCGTGGAGTCCGTCAGGTCGAGATCGCGGGCGGCTGCGACGACCTCTCTTCCCTGGGTTATCAGAGCACGGCTGAGTTTGTCGTTGTGACTGCGGGACAGGTCCTGAGCCACGGCAGTGACCGGTGCCTGGCTGGCGGGTGCGAACAGTGCGGTCAGAGTCAGCCCCAGGACTAACAGGGCCAGTGGAAGGAACCACCAGAGATAGAAAGGTCTTCCTGACGTGGATCGGGAGTCCATGGGTGCGTCCTGTAGCGGTCGTCCTGACGGAAAAGCCGGAGCCTGCGGTCAGTCCTCACTCTAGACCAGCGCAGCCTGCGCCGCCACAGATCAGGCCCGGTTGCGACGGATCAGAGCGTAAACCAGAAGGAAGATCACAAACGCAGATACCACAATGGACGGCCCGGCCGGGGTATCCACATGCCACGACAGGCTGAGCCCGCTGGTCACCGCGATCATGCCGAAGCCAATGGCCATGGCCACCATTTTCTCCGGGCTGCTGGCAAGGCGGCGGGCGGTAGCCGCCGGAATGATCAGCAGGGCGGTGATCAGCAGTACCCCGACCATTTTCATGGCCACGGCGATGACCAGCGAGAAAATCACCATCAGCACCAGCTGGTGACGGGCCACCGGCACACCTTCCACCTGCGCCAGCTCTTCATGAATGGTGGCCATCAGCAGACCCGGCCAGAGCCACTTCAGTAAGGCCAGAACCACCAGTCCGCCACCGAAAATCCAGGCCAGATCCTGCCGCGTGACCGCCAGCAGATCACCAAACAGATAGCCGGTCAGATCGACCCGTACATTCGGCATAAAGCTGAGGGCAACCAGACCAATGGCCAGGGCACTGTGAGCAAGAATGCCCAGCAGGGTATCGGTCGCCAGGGCCCGGCTGCGGGAAAGGGCGACCAGTACCAGTGCCAGCGCGACGCAGGTCAGGGTGACGCTCAGGTTGAGGTTGGTATGAAACAGAAACCCCAGCGCGACGCCGAGCAGCGCCGAGTGGGCCAGGGTGTCACCGAAATAGGCCATCCGCCGCCACACCACAAAGCACCCCAGTGGGCCTGCCAGCAGGGCGACGCCCAGGCCGCCGAGGAGGGCGCGCCAGAAAAAGTCGTTCAGCAGCGGATCAAGAAGAGACATGGTGATGGTCGTGCTCACATTCGGCGGTATCAGTGTGGCTGGAGATCACATCGCCATGGAGGTCGTGCCGGTGGGTATGGTGATGGTGATACACCGCCAGGCTCTCAGCCACCGGTCGCCCGAAGGTCTCGATAAAGGCCGGATCGTCAGAAATATCAGCGGGGTAACCGCTGCAGCAGACGTGCTGGTTGAGACAGATGACCCGGTCAGTGGCGGCCATGACCAGATGCAGGTCGTGGGAAATCATGATGACACCGCACTGCAGTTCGTCCCGCACCGCACGGATCAGGTCGTACAGGGCCGCCTGGCCGTTGATGTCGACGCCCTGGGCAGGCTCGTCCAGTACCAGCAGATCCGGTCTGCGTACCAGCGCCCGGGCCAGCAGCAGGCGCTGCATCTCGCCGCCGGACAGATGGTGGGTGGATTTACGGAACAGGTGTGCAATGCCGGTGCGTTGTAACGCAGCCCGGTTGTCCACATCCGACGCCCCGGTCAGCGCCATGAATCGCCGTACGCTCAGGGGAAGCGTGGGCTGCAGGTGCAGATGCTGGGGCACATAGCCTATCTGCAGGGTCGGCGCCTTGTGGATATGACCGCTGGTGAGTGGCTGAATGCCCAGAATGGCCTTAATCAGCGTGGTCTTGCCAGCGCCGTTGGGGCCGATCACCGTGAGAATATCGCCCCGGCTCACGGACAGGCTGACCTTATCGACCACCGGGGTCTCATCGAACAGAACCGACGCCTGTTCCAGCCGGACCAGAGGCGGGTGACTGACCGGCGTCATACTGGTGCGGCCTGTTGCGGCTGGCAGCGGGGACACAGGCCGGTCACCTCGATCATGGTATCCAGCGCACTGAAACCTTCGTCCCCGGCCGCCTGATCAATGGCCCTGGCCACCGGATCTGACGCCAGCTCATGAACAATACGGCAATCCTGACAGATCAGGAAAAGTCCGGTGTGATGCTCCTGAGCATGGCTGCAGCCAATGAACGCATTCAGCGAGGCGATCCGGTGTACCAGCCCGTGCTGCTGCAGAAAATCCAGCGCGCGGTAGACGGTGGGTGGAGCGGCGTTATGGCCTTGCTGCGCGAGCATGGCCAGCAGGTCGTAAGCTCCCAGTGGTTTATGGGATTCCCAGATCAGTTCCAGTACCCGCTGACGGATTGGTGTCAGCCTGGCATTTCTGGCCTGACAGATAGCCCGGGCCTCCGCCAGGGCGTCCCGGACGCAGGCGTCATGATTGTGAGGGCTAAAAGGCAAGGGCTGATTCGACATGGCAGAAGGTTATCCGGGCAATAATGTAACAGTATAACATTGCCGGATGGGCCTGGAAAATATTGCCTGTCGTCAGGCCTGTTTTTGTGCTTCTGCTGCCAGATCCTCAAGGTATTCCAGGTTGGGAATCCATGCCTGCTCGCCTTCCAGTTCCACCTCCATCAGATCGGCCGGGCCCATGTCTGCCGTCTCCTGGGCCTGAAGCTGTTCGGCTTCCAGCCGTGCCTGGCTGGGAATGCCGCGGGTGACAAGGGCCATGAAAGGCAGGCGGTCGTGGTGAGGACCGATGGTGTTCAGCACCACAATGCGGCCACGGCCGGTTTCCGGATGGGTGGCCTCCTGTCCGTTGGCGCCTTCGTAGGAAACAACGGGCAGGGTCTGTCCGCGCCAGTCCAGATAGCCGGCCAGCCAGGGTTGGCCATCCGTTCCGGTGAGGATTGTTTCGTGGTCCACCACTTCTGCAATGGAGACGTTGGGAAGCAGCAACTGACGGTTGTGCACGGGAATCAGGACACAATGCAGAGTCTGTGTGGTGATATCGGTCATGTTTCGGTCCTCAGGTTACATCCTGCGACATTTTCTGTTTCAGCAGGGCCGCATCGGCCAGCGTGCGTACCAGCGCCCGGGCCAGCTCCCGGGGTGAGCCTGAAAAGCTCGTGCAGCCTGTGCCCGCCACCGCTTCCGGCATCGCGTTGTTGGCGCAGGTTTCGCTGGCCTGAACCCAGATGTGACTGCCGAAGGCTCGTAGCATCGGCGCCGCCACCGCGCCGTCATTACCCATGCCGGAAAAAAGTATGGCATGGCACCGGTTGCCAAAATGGTCACCGAAGTTCAGTAAAACCTGGTCGATGGACGGACCATAAGGGCCAGGCCAGGGCCGGTCCTTCTCGGTGAGCGTACCCTGACGGGTCAGCCCCCATTCCCGGTCCACGGGTATAACGGTCACCTGTCCGCAGAGTATCCGCATGCCTTCCTCGGCCCGCTGGAGCCGGTAGTGGGCATGGCGACCGAGCACCCGGGCCAGCACTTCGGTAAAGCTGCCGTCAATATGCTGGGCATACACAAACCCCACCGGCAAACCCGGGGGCAGGTGGTCCAGAAAGCTCTTGACCGCCGCCGGACCACCCAGGGATGCCCCCAGTATCCACACTTCCTCCGCCGGCTGCCCTGCCGGTACGGGCGTCAGCCAGGCAGGCAGCTCGATGGCTGTACCGGTTGGCTGACCGGTCGTCTGATCATCGAGCTCTGCCAGATCTTCCGCTGATTCAGTTTCTTCCAGCGGGCCCAGGTGTTGCTCCAGCTTCTCCAGCAGGCGTCGTTCCCAACGGATAAAGTCCCGGGAGCCCGACCGTGGCGCCGGGTCCATGCCGAACAGTATCGGCACGTCCGTGTGGTCCAGCAGATAATCGAACAACTGGGGGTGGTCGGCCTCATCCTGCAGCGTAACCAGCCACACACTGGCGTCGGGCAGACCGCCGTATCCCAGCAGCCGCTCCGGTGCGCCGGAGAATGCCGGGCGCAACCCGAAGCGACCGCTGGCTTCCTGCAGGCGATGGCGTTGCAGTACATCGTCAGAGACGATGCCAACGGTGGGACGACCGCCCCGGGTGGCCATCACTCCACTCCGCTTTCAGTCTCTTCGCTGGTCAGGCGCTCAATGGTCGCCAGCAGTTCTGTTTCCTGGAACGGCTTGCCCAGATACTCGTTAACCCCCAGATCCAGTGCCCGTTCACGGTGCTTGGCACCGGTACGGGAGGTGATCATGCAGATGGGCACCTCGCGCAGATCGGGGTCATGACGGACAAAGCTGGCGACTTCAAAGCCATCCATCCGCGGCATTTCAATATCCAGCAGGATGATGTCGGGCTTGTGGTCCTGTAGCTGAGCCACGGCGTCCAGACCGTCTTTGGCGGTGACCACTTCCATACCGTTACGCTCCAGCAGCCGTGAGGTCACCTTCCGTACCGTAACCGAATCATCCACCACCATCACCAGCGTGGGACGGTCTTCACGGTATTGCTGCTGGGACGCCTGATCCGCCAGTCGCTGACGCTCAGACAGAATGTCGGAACGAATCATCGCCGGCAGGTCCAGGATCACCACCACGTTACCGTCACCGAGAATGGTCGCGCCGGAGACACCCCGTACGGAGGTGAACTGCGGCCCCAGGGATTTGACCACGATTTCCCGGCTGCCCAGCAGGCTGTCCACCTGCAATGCCATGGGTTGCTCGGAACCCCGCACCAGAATGACAGGTAGCGGCAGCGCCTGACCCTGAAGCTTGGGCCGGTGTTCACTGTGCAACAGGCCACCCAGATACTGAAGCCGGTATTGCTGGCCAGCGTATTCGTACTTGGGTGCATCCGGCTGATAGTACTCTTCCAGCTCCCAGGTGCTGACTCGCACGATACCTTCAATGGTGTTCAGCGGAATGGCATAGAAGTCCTCGCCGGTAGAAACCATCAGCGCGCGGTTTACCGATACGGTGAACGGCAGCCGTACCGTAAATGTGGTACCACGACCCACCTGGGACTCGATGTCCAGACTGCCACCAAGCTGCTTGATCTCACTGGCGACCACATCCATACCGACACCCCGGCCGGAAATCTGGGTCAGGGTTTCGGCGGTGGAAAAGCCCGGTTGCAGGATAAACTGCAGGATTTCCCGATCGCTGAGATCATCGTGCTGACTCAGCAGGCCGCGCTCGATGGCCTTGCGGCGAATAACTTCACCGGGGATACCGGCGCCATCGTCGGTCATGCGCAGGACAACTTCACCACCTTCACGGTTCAGTGTCAGGGTCACCTGGCCGGTTTCCGGCTTACCGGCCTGGGCCCGCGCTGAGGGGTTTTCGATCCCGTGGTCCAGTGCGTTCCGCAGCATGTGTTCCAGCGGCGCTACCATGCGTTCGAGGATGTTGCGGTCCAGTTCGCCTTCGGCGTTGCGCACGTCGAACTCGACTTTCTTGCCCAGCTCGCTGCTGATCTGACGGACAATCCGCCGCAATCTCGGCACCATGGAGGTGAACGGGATCATGCGGGTCTTCATCAGACCTTCCTGCAGCTCCGTGTTGATCCGCGACTGCTGGACCAGCAGGGTGTCGGTATCCCGCACCCGCTCGGCCATGGTTTCACGCAGGTCGGCAAGGTCAGATGATGATTCGCTCAGGGCCCGGGACAGTTGCTGAATGGACGAGTAACGGTCCATTTCCAGCGGGTCGAAGTCTTCGCCATAGTCCGGCCCGTGCTCCTGCTCAGCCCGGAACAGAATCTGGGCTTCGGTCTCGATATCCATCCGACGCAACTGCTCCCGCAGCCGGTCGATGGTGGCGGCCATCTCGTCCAGGGTATGGCCGAAGTCGCTGTTCTGCTGCTCCAGCCGGCCCCGGGTGATACTGGTTTCACCAGCCAGGTTGACCAGTTCGTCCAGCAGCGGTGCGGATACACGGATGGTCTCCTGAGCGGCGCGGGCGGTATCCCTGCGGCGCCTTTCGATGGCCTTGCGGACCGGCTGCTGTGGCTTCGGTACAGCGACCGGCGTCGTCACAGGAGCTGCATCAGCCGTGGGCGTCTGCCCGGCTTCGGGCGTACGGGTCGTTTCGGAACCTGCCGGCTCAGCTGCGTGCTGGTCCGCAATATAGGCTTCTAACTCTTCCCGCACTCTGGTCACAGACGCGATCAGGGCGTCGTGGTGGGTGGTAATCTGTTTCCAGTCGTCTGCCGCGGGTGCCTGTTCGCCCAGGTTGTTGAGCAGGGTCTCGAAATCGTGGGACAGATCGCCCAGCGCCGGCTGACGGGACAGGCGGGCGCCGCCTTTCAGGGTATGGAGAGCCCGTTGGGCTTCCCGATTAAAGTGATGGCTTTCAGGTTCCTGACGCCAGTCCGCCAGCAGGTGCTCGAGCTGGTCAAGAATCTCACCGGCTTCTTCCAGGAAGATTTCCAGCACCTCGACGTCCAGCGCCTCGTCGGCTTCAGCGTCTGGTGCCGGTACCTCGTCGTCGCCTTCATCCAGATGGCTGGCGGCTTCGCGTAGCAGGCGGATCATCCCGGCATCCGGTTGCGGCCGGTTGCCTTCCTCGAGCTGGTCGAGCATACCTCTCAGGCCAGCGTTGGCCCGCTCGCTCAGGGTCAGCACCAGTGGCTGGTTTCCGGAACCTTCCAGCAGCGGGCCCATCGCATCAGACCAGGCTTCCGCCAGGTCGCCTATGGCGTCAATGTCAGCCAGGCGGGCACCGCCCTTCAGGGTATGAAGCTCCTGCTGCAGCTGGGTAATTCCACTGAGCTGCTCAGGCTCTTCCCGCCAGTGTGCCAGGCTTTCGTCAATGGACTCGCAGATATCGAGGGCTTCCTCGAGGAACATGCCAGTCACATCGTCGGCGGTCAACTCGGCCGGTGCTTCATCCTCAGCCCAGGCCAATGTAACGTCTGGCGTCTCGATGACGTCCGGATAGACGTCGTCGGGCGCAACAGCCGGGCCGTTGTTCGCTGCGGCAGCGGGTTCGCCGTTGATAATGGCGTTAACGCGGTCGATCAGTTCTGTCGCCGGTGCGCTGGGGCGCGAGGTTGCGATTTCGTCCACCATGTTGGCCAGCCGGTCGTGGCAGGCAAACAGCAGATCGAGCATATCCGGGCTTGCACTCAGGCGGCCGTCGCTGACCCGCTCGAACAGATCTTCCAGCACGTGGGTAAGGTCGGCAATGGAATCCACGCCGGTCATGCGGGCACTACCCTTCAGGGTGTGCACGTCCCGCTGCAGCTCACCAGCCAGCGAGGTATCCGCCGGATTTTCACTCCAGCTATGGAGAGCACTGCCGGTGGAGTTGATCAGGTCGTAGGCTTCTTCAAGGAAGATCGCAACCAGATCCGGGTCGAGATGAGACAGGTCGTAGGTGATACCAGCGCTGTCCGCCTCGGGTTCGCCCGCGGATATTGAAGCCGGTATGTCGTCCAGCGCATCTTCCTGCGGTGTCTGTTCTGCGGCCGGAGCTTCGTCTGAGGACTCTTCGGCAACGTCATCCAGATCGTCGTGGAGTTGCTCCAGTTCCTGTTCCAGATCGCTGACATCCAGTTCTGACAGGTCTTCATCAACGTCCGCATCGGCAGTCGTTTCTGAATCCACCGGCGCTTCCGTGTCTTCGGCTTCAGGTTGCTCTGCGACAGCTGTGGTGTCGGTGCCGGGAATATCCGTTACCGGCCGCTCGCCGCTGGCGGTGTCCATATAATGGTGGATTTCCGCAGCAAGATCTGGCGCAGGAAGGGCGGCTTCGCCCGCAGCCAGTGCCTCTACCATGCCGGCAAGGCGATCGTGGCAGCGGAGCAGCAATGAAGACAGCTCGTCAGTGACGCCCAGGCGGTGTTCCGCCAGCCCTTCAAAAAGGCTTTCCAGTTCGTGGGCAAGCTCACCGATGGGCTGTACGCCCGCCAGATAGGCACCGCCTTTTAACGTATGCAGGTCACGCTGCAACAGGCGCAGCTGATCAGTATTATCCGGCCGGGCTTGCCAGGCCTCGAGGGCATCGGCGGTACTGGCGATCAGATCCTGGGCTTCTTCCAGGAAGACTTCGACCAGTTCGGGGTCGGCAGCGGCGCTGTCCGTTGACGATGCTGCGGG
>CAZHAY010000045.1:0-5200 GCA_964530545.1 uncultured Marinobacter sp. | reverse complement strand
GGCTGGCTGTTCGATGCTGCCGTAATCGATCTCCTCGGCGTCGTCCACCAGCTCCGGGTCGGGGGTCGACAACGCATCCGCCAGTACCTGCAGTTCGGTCAGCAGCGTAGGATCGGGCTGGGTCGCCAGGCCGGCGGCAACCTGATCCATCAGGTTGATCAGGTGCTCATGAGCCGAGCGGACGGTTTCCATAAACCAGTCATCCGGCCCTTCCGGATGGGCCAGGGCGTTATGGTAAACCTGGGCCAGGGCTGCGGTCAGTTCCGCAACATCGGTTAACCCGGCATTGCGGGCACCGTTAACCAGTTGTTCCAGTTCGTGGGACAGGCGGCCAATGCCATCTGTCTGGGCCGGCGCTGCGGCCCAGTCCTGCAGAATCTGGTCGGCGTCCAGCAGAATATCCAGGCCATCGTTCAGGAACAGGCTGACCAGCTGGTTATCGGGTCCGGCAACGATATCGTCGTTGGCATCCCGCTGGCCCAGGGTCTGGTTGGAAACCAGAGCCAGTTGCTCAAGATAGGCCTCAGTGCCGGGCAGCGGCTGTTGCGGGCTGTGATCCAACTGGTCGAGACCGGTTTTGAGAAGCCCGCAGCATTGGCGAATGACCGCCACTACATCAGTGTCCGCACGCCGGTTGTCGGCGCGAGCCTGCTTGACCAGTTGTTCCAGCGGCGTGACGATCCGTGAGATGGGCGCAATCGCCGCCGTGTTGGCACTGCCTTTGAGGGTGTGCAGAGCCCGGGAAACCTGATCGGTGTAAGCGATACTGCTGCGGCCCTCGGCATCATCCAGGAAGCGCTCCAGCGCCATCAGGTGGGTCCGTGCTTCGCTTTCGAAGATCTCTACCAGAACCGGGTCGACCAGATCGTCGGCATCAGCCGGCGCGAGGAAGAAGTCGTCCCCGGTGGATACGTCGAGTGTGGGTTCCAGGCTGCGCTGGTCATCAGAAACGGCGGCCTCCGCGGAGGACTCGCTGGCCGGCATGGTGCGCGCATCAGGAATTTCGCCATCGGCCAGGGCTGCTGCCCGTTGCTGCAGCTCTGTCGGGTCGACGGAGGCGGCGCGGCGTAATTCAAAATCGGTTATCAGCGCTGGAACGGTGTCGGTGACTTCGCGCAGCAGAGTGGCAATGTCATCGTTCATGAAAACATTGCCATCGATGATACGGTTCAGCATGTTTTCGACGGACCAGGCCAGCTCGCCCACCACCGCAGCGCCCACCATGCGGCCGCTGCCTTTCAGCGTATGGAAGGCCCGCCGTACTTCTGCCAGCGCGCTGCGATCATCGTACTGACGCAGCAGCATGGGCATGTATTCATTGATGGTTTCGAGAACTTCGCCGGCTTCTTCCACGAAGATCTCGATGATTTCATCGTCGATCAGGTCGTCGTTGTCGAAAACGGATGGCGCCGGTGCCGGTTTTTTCTCTACGGCGGCCGGCGCCGGGGCTTCGGTAGGCACCGCCTCGTCGTCATGGCCGGTTTTGCGGGTGTTGGCCATGGCCTCGGCACGCTGGATCAGCGCATCGACATCGCCGGTGGTATTGCCGTTACCGAACTCCTCGATCAGGGAGGGTACCCGCTGGTTGGCATCGGCAACCAGACCGAGCAGATCTTCAGTGGGTTTCAGGCTTTGATCCAGCACCCGGTTGAGCAGGTTTTCAACCGCCCAGGCCAGCTCGCCAATACTGGCGGCTCCCACCAGTCGTCCACTGCCCTTGAGGGTGTGGTAGGCGCGGCGCACTTCGGTCAGGGCTTCGCGATCGTCGTGATCCTGGCGCAGGCGCGGATACCAGGTGTTGATGGTACCCATGACTTCACCGGCTTCTTCCACGAAGATTTCCAGAATCTCGTCGTCCACCAGCTCCATATCCGAGCGCTTGGGTGACTGCTCGGGCGCTTCCACGGGTGCGCCGTCGGGATCAGGCTCGGCCTCGGGCAGGTCATC
This sequence comes from uncultured Marinobacter sp., assembly GCA_964530545.1. Lineage (GTDB taxonomy): Bacteria > Pseudomonadota > Gammaproteobacteria > Pseudomonadales > Oleiphilaceae > Marinobacter. The sequence goes on along the minus strand of CAZHAY010000045.1, from coordinate 3,253 downwards.
TTCAACCCAGGTGGGCTCGGCTCCCGGCGGAAAGCCCAGGGAGCGTAGGCTTTCTTCGGCCACCCGCAGTACCGATTCATTGTCGGTGATGCCGTCGGTGAGGCGCTCCAGATAATATTCGATACTGGTAATGGTGTCGGCCAGCGTGTCCAGCTGCTTCCAGTCCGGGATCCGCTTGCGTTCCAGCAGGATCTGCTGGATGTAATTGCGCACCGCCGCCAGGATCAGTACCGGCCGCTCCAGTGGAATGACCTTGAGGCCGCCTTCAATACTGGCCAGCATGTCGGGAACATGCTCGATTTCCCGCGGGTCCCACTGGGATGCGATAAAGTTGACGACCGCGCTTTTGACCTGCTCAAGCGCATTGCGGGATTCCCGCAGCAGAGCGGTATGGGCATCGCCCAGTTCCTGACGACCCGGGCCACTGCCGTCATGGGCGTCATCCTCAGCTCCTTCCATGGCCAGGTTATGGTCCTGATCCATGCCCACCAGCGTTGCTTCCACATAGAGCAGGGCGCCGGCGATATCCAGCAATGTGCCGTCGTCAGCGGTTTCTCGCTGGTCGATCAGGCCTTCCACCACTGACAGCTGCTCGCTGACGATGCGCCGGGGGTTGCCCAGACCCAGTACGGCCAGGGTATTGGCCACTTGACGCAGGCCAGGTACGAGTTCATCCAGATCCTGGTTCTGCCGGTTCTGGTCCCGTACGAACAGGTCCAGCTGGTCCTTGAGTCGTGCGACTTCTTCGTTCAGTGCCAGCACCACCGAGTGGATGGCTTCCCGCCCCGGGCCGCCGGTACCGCCGAGTTCCGTACCCGCCGGCATCGCCTGTGCCAGGCGGTAGCGTTCACGCAGGTCCTTGATGTAGGGCGAGGTTGCGTCGTGTGCCTGGGCGATGTAGTAGAGCAGGTTGCGGAAAAGGGTTTCCGGTACCGGCTGGCGCAGAATGTCGTCTGGTTCTGTGGTGAGGCGGTCGATCTCTCCATCCAGCTCTCTCAGCAGGGTGAGGGTAGCCGGAGTGAGTTCGTTAATGTCCTGCTGCAGGGTTTCAATCAGGCCGCCACAGGCCCGCCAGAGCTCTTCCCGTGGTGTCCCGGCGCAGAGTTTGATGAGGCGCTGGATCAGCTTCTGCAGGTTGTCGTAGGCAACCTGATTGTTTGCTGACGGGCTGATACTGGTCACCGAGCGGTGGAACATCTGCCCCAGCTTGGTGACGTTGGCAAGTACCTTGGGATCCTGCAGCAGACGTGCGCCGCGGGGTGTGGCTTCGAACCGCGCCGGGCTCAGATCGGGGCGGAACAGGGACAGATCAGAAAGCAGGCTTTCGCCCCGGGCTGCGCGCAGATCATTGAACAGCGGCAGCAGGGTCAGGGGCAGGTCATCGGCGCTGCTGCGCAGCCCTTCCAGGTACCGGGGCAGCCGGAGAATGGCTTCCATCAGGCTGTTGAGGGCCTGATCGGTGTCGGCAACCTGACCGTTCAGGATGCTCTGGGTGAGCTTTTCCATTTCCTCGGTGAGCAGAGCGGCGCCCTGAAGCTCAACCATCTGGAGTGTGCCATTGACCTGGTGCAGGTAGTTCAGGCAGAAGCGCAGGCGTGCCGTGTCATCCCGGTTCTCGACATAGGCTTCCAGAGCCTGCTGGCCCTGTATCAGTGTTTGTTCTATTTCGCCACGAACCCAGTCCAGGGCGATGCTGTCATGGTTGTTGCCCATAACCACTCCGGTTATTCGTCGTCTGACTGGCGGCGAATCCACGCCAGCACATGTTCCGAAGGAACCCGCTGTAATCCCGGCGGTTGCCATCCGGTAATCTCACCCTGTCCCAATACCAGCAAACCGCCGGGGGCGAGATGTTCTGCCAGCCTGGTGATAATCTCCCGCCGGCGCCAGCGGCGAAAGTAGATCAGCAGGTTCTGGCAGAAGATAATATTCATGCCATGCATGGGCGCTCGCTTCAGGTCCAGTACATTCAGCCGGGTGAAGCACACCCGCTCACGGACACTTCCCGCGATTTCCAGCCGGTTCTGAGGCCCTTCCCGGAAATACTTCTGCTTCAGATCGTCGTCCATACTGTCCAGCCGGCGGCGGTTGAAGAGCCCGCGCTGCGCCTTGTCCAGTGCCGGCTTGCTGATATCGGAGCCGGTCACGCCGTACAGGGGCGGTAGCTTCAGCTGGGTCATGCACTCGTTGAGCAGAATCGCCAGGGTATAGGCTTCTTCTCCGGTGGAGCAGCCTACGCTCCAGGCTTCCAGCGGGCGCTGTCGCAACTGCTCCCGGGGGCGGGTCATGACGTAGTCCGACACCAGCCGGAAGGCATCGGCATCCCGGAAAAACCGGGTTTCCTGCACGGTAAGCCGGTCAACCAGAGTGGACCATTCCACAACGGCTTCCGGCCCTGCCACTATTTTCTCGTAATACGCCTGAAAACTTCCGCACCCGATCTCGCGCATGCGGATACCGATATTGGTTTCCAGGAAAGATTTGCGTTCCGGGGTCAGGGTCATGCCGGTCCGGTGTTCCAGCAGAGCTTTCCACTGGTGGAACTGCGCCTCGTCCATGTCTGGAAGCGGGCGCAGTGCCCAATGCATGGCGCCGGGAGTCTGGTTGCGAGGTACGTCAGCCATAAACCCTCACCGCTCCTGGCAACCCTGGTCAGCTGACCACCGGTACGTGGCGGTCTTCCTCGCGCTCCAGGATATGGGCCTGGTCTTCTTCCGGCAGCGTAAAGCCTGCTACCGAAGACCGCAGCTCGGAAGCCATCTCCGCCAGGTTTCCGATGGAACGCGCCGTGGCGTTGGTTCCGGATGAGGTCTGGGAAGTGATTTCCTGGATAACGTTCATCGTGTTGGAAATATGAGCAGCGGAGGAAGCCTGCTGACGGGCTGCGTTGGAGATGTTCTGGATCAGCTCCGCCAGGCTCATGGATACGTTTTCGATTTCTTCCAGGGCAACACCCGCATCCTGCGCCAGGCGTGCACCACGCACCACCTCGGCAGTAGTGTGTTCCATGGAGATAACAGCTTCGTTGGTATCCGACTGGATCGTTTTGACCAGGGCTTCAATCTGCTTGGTCGCCGCTGACGAACGTTCCGCCAGACGCTGAACTTCGTCCGCAACCACCGCAAAGCCCCGGCCGGCGTCACCGGCCATGGAAGCCTGGATAGCGGCGTTCAGAGACAGAATGTTGGTCTGGTCAGCAATGTCGTTGATCAGCGATACGATGTCACCGATTTCCTGGGAAGACTCACCAAGA
>CAZHAY010000044.1:18444-20682 GCA_964530545.1 uncultured Marinobacter sp. | reverse complement strand
AAGATGTCGTACACCCACCCCAGACACTCCTGTGTTTGGCTACCTAGAAGCCAGCCAGCCCAAGCCCGAGCTCAGCCGGGCCATCATACCTATTCAGATATAGTTGGCTTTCAGTGGAGTGGCAATGACTTGCGAAGGTCTCAGAGTTCGTGCCGAGAAAACGCTCTGGCACGAGTCGCTAAAGGCGACCTGTGCAGAATGATCGGAAAACTTCTTTGAGGACGCGCCAAAGCCAACGGATCAGAACCTCACGTTAAGCACCCTAAGCGTTGACTTCATGCCTGCACTGAGGAAAGATCCTGCTCAGGATGAACAGGGGAAACTCATGGAAGTGGTCATCAAGCTCGACGGACTGGCGGTCGGGATTCCCAGAACCGGCTTCGGCATTAATTTGCTAAAACCTAAAGACGAGAAGGGTCATTAATATGGCCTCTGCCTTCCCCATCACTCGCTTTTTTGGCCGCGTCAGTCTTCTTATGGCGCGAATTATAGCGATAGGCGTTTCAGTTGCCCTATTGACCATCCCGCTCACTGGCAGGGAGTTCCAACAGCTCGGTGACCAGGTATATGGGCCAGACGCGCCCTTGATGGGGTCAGACATTCTCGACTTTCTAGTGCAGCCCTGGCTGACGGCCGTGCTGGCATTAGGAATGCTCACCTATCTCTACATGCGTTTTCGCATAATTGCGGTTGAACGACGCCTGGTCGCCGACCTTTCCTACCTCCTTACCGTAACCGCAGCTATGGTTATGTTCCAGGTGGCGTTCTATTATCCCGTTCTGGGTGCCTCTTCCCTCTAAGAAATAACCGGCAAGGTTGACCTGCCTATTTTTCGGCAAACCGGAAAAGCATTATTGTTAAGTCGCTAAAGGCAATCTGACGCCACTGACCTTACAAGCAACTTCCGTTCAAAAATTCCTAATCAACACAACAGATCAGGGACTGCTTTCCTCTTCCGTAGCCTGAACCGGCGCCGGCTCACTGGCTTCGGGTTCTTTCTTGGCGACCTGGAAGTCATAGTTGGTGAAGACCTCCATCAGGATCGCCTGCTCAATGGCGCTGCGCTGGGAAGGGCGACAGGGGAAGCGGACTACCAGGTGGATTTCGCCTGCTACGGGCACCTGAATGCTGACCCTGGGGTCAACCACGGGCACTTCCAGGCCGCGGCGGTCTCCCAGGCGGCGCATATAGCGACGGGCCGTTTCCAGGAACGGGCTGCACTGGGACCGGGTGACGTCCAGCAGTACTTCCTGGGCCAGTTGCCAGTTGTCCTCACGCTTGAACGGCACGGTGACTACGTGCAGCACGTAGTCTTCGGTGAAGCTCTCGTTGATCACCGGCTCGGAGACGAACAGGGAGTTGGGAATAACCGTGGCGCGGCCGGTGCGCTGATGGGTGAGTTTGCCGGGGCCGACTTCCAGAATGGTGGTGGCGAGCAGGTTCTGGTCGATAACGTCGCCGCGAAAATCTTTGACCTGAATCCGGTCGCCAATATCAAACGATCGCGCACCACCTTTCACCAGTGATCCCATAAAACACAGAATCAACTCCTTGGTGGCCACGACAAAGGCGACGGCAATGGCCACAATGGACAGGGCCAGGGTGCGTAACTCTTCGCCCCAGATCATCACCAGGCCCAGCAGGAAAATCAGGATCAGGCCATTGCGGGTCTGTACCAGCCATTTCCGCCGCAGTTCGGTGGACTGGATGCTGGTGCGAATCACCTTGGACAGGACGGCTCGCGCCACCAGTATGATGATAAGCAGCGCAACCGTGGTTCCGAGCAGGCGTAACGCCGGTATGGACAGGTTAAGCTGATTGATACCGTCGGCGATCTGTTCCAGCATGGCTATCGCTCCTCGCCCCAGCGGGGCACCAGGGTCTGAGGCAGATCCAGATGATCCAGCAATCGCGCCACGATAAAGTCCACCAGATCATCCACGGACGTCGGGTTATGGTAGAAGCCGGGGCTCGCCGGCATAATGACCGCCCCCATTCTGGTCAACTTGAGCATGTGCTCGAGATGAATTTCCGAATAAGGAGCCTCCCGCGGGACCAGTATCAGTGGACGCCGTTCTTTGAGGGCCACATCCCCTGCCCTTTCAATCAGATTGTTACTGGCCCCCGTCGCCAGCGCGGACAAGGTGCCGGTACTACAGGGACAGACCACCAGCGGCACGCTGGCACCGGAACCGGATGCCGGTGGCGCGAACCAGTCTTCCGGCCCGAAGACTTTCA